>CACOED010000006.1 GCA_902626245.1 uncultured Pelagibacteraceae bacterium
AAAAGTTAACGAAACATATTGGTGGTGCAAAGATTTATTTTAAATCTGATCATTTAAATCATCTTGGAGCTCACAAAATAAATAATAGTCTTTTTCAAATTTTATTAGCTAAGAGAATGGGTAAGACAAAAGTCTATGCTGAGACAGGTGCTGGTGCCCATTTAATAGCAACAGCTGCAGCTTGTGCAAAGTTTAATCTGCCTTGCATTGGCTACATGGGAAAGGATGATATATTTAAACAGTCAACCAATGTTCTTAAAGCAAAGCTTTTTGGTGCCAAAGTTATAGAATGCGTTGATGGGACTGGAGAAAAAGGTGTTCTTAAAGATGCATGTACAGCAGTACTCAAGGCATGGTCAAATGACCCTGATGCCTTTTATTGTTGTGGGAGTGCAATAGGACCTCATCCTTTTCCAAGGATAGTGCAGTATGCACAATCAGTAATAGGTAAAGAAATTAAAGAACAAATTTTAGAAAAAGAAGGTAGATTGCCAGATGCTATCGCCGCATGTATTGGTGGTGGGAGTAACTTAATAGGTTCAGTTCATGAATTTTTAGATGATAAGGAAGTTGAATTACATGGTGTAGAGCCAGAACACAGTGCTGCATTAACAAATGGTACAGTAGGTATCATGCAGGGGTTTAAATCCTTCATGTTACAATCAGATACTGGTGACTCAACACTTTCTACTCAAAGTTTGGCAAGTGGAATAAATTTTTATTCTGCTGGACCAGAACATGCTTATCTCAAGTCGATAAAAAGGATTAATTATTCACATGTCAGTGATAATGAAGCTTTTGAAGCTTTTCAATTAATTTGTAAAACCGAAGGCATACTTATTGCATTTGAGCCAGCCTTTGCAGTTGCTCATGGGATTAAATTAGCTAAGAAGATGGGTAAGGATAAAATTTTAGTTTTAAATATTTGTGGTAGAGGGGATAAGGATATCGATACAGCTGAAAGAATGTTAGGTGACAAACTTGATAAATAGAATTCAAAAAATTTTTGATAAACTGAAAGATGAAAATAAAAAAGCTTTTATAAGTTTTTCTGTAGGAGGATATCCTGATGAAGAAAGTAGTTTAGAAATAGCAAAAGCAATAGCAGATTCTGGATCAAATATTCACGAAATTTCTTTTCCACATGCTGAGGCCCAAGCAGATGGACCTATAATTCAATTAGCAAATATAGAAAGTATCAACAAAGGAATAAATCTAAAAAAAATTATCAATATTGCAAAAGAAATACGAAATCACAACTCTGAAATAGGACTTTGCATGATGGGATATCTAAATAATTTATTTATTTATGGTATTGAAAAATTTGCCAAAGATATAAGTGGAACAATAGATGCTGTAATTTGTGTAGATTTACCATCAGACGTTGTGGAAGAAAAACAATTAAACGATGCTTTAAAAAAAGAAAATATTGCATTAATAAAACTAATAACACCTACTACTTCAGAAGAAAGAATAAAAGATATAGTAAAAAATGCAGTTGGTTTTATTTACAGTGTGAATGTTGAAGGGCAAACAGGTGTAAAATCAGCAGATATTGATAAGGTAAATTCTCAAATTGAAAAAATAAAAAAATATACAAAAATTCCAGTTGTTTCTGGTTTTGGTATTAAGAACGAAGAAGATGTTAAAGTTTTTTCAAACTCAAAAGCAGATGGAATTGTTCTGGGTTCGGCTATAGTTGAAAAAATACAAAAAAAAAGTCTAGAAACTGATGATAAACATATTGTTGCCAACTTTATTAAGGATTATTGTAAAGAATTAATAAAAAATTTAAATAAATGAACTGGCTTACGAAAATAAAAGTATTTGGTGATAAAATAAAAAAAAATTTAAAAAAAAAATTTCCAACAAAAGAAGAGATTGCAAATTCTGATTGGACAAGTTGTTGTTCAGGTCCATTGTTGAAGAAAGATTTAGAAAATAACCTTTGGTGTTGTCCAAAATGTTCAAAACATCACAGAATATCTTGTAGACAAAGATTCAATATATTTTTCGGAAAAGATAATTATGAAATTCTTGAAACACCCCAACCAACCGAAGATCCTTTAAATTGGAAAGATACAAAAACTTACAAGCAGAGATTAGTGGAAGCTAGAAAAAAAACAGGACAAAACTGTGCTGTGATGATTGCAAAAGGTCAAATTAATGGAATACAAATAACTGCTGGAGCTGTAAATTTTGATTACATAGGTGGAAGTTTTGGAGCAGCCGAATCTGAAGCCTTCATATATGGAGTACAACACGCCATAGATAACGCCACTCCATTTTGTTTTTTCGCATCTGGTGGAGGTCAACGCATGTTTGAAAGTCCAATAGCTCTAGCTGGTATGACTCGAACTACGCTTGCTGTAAATGAATTAAAAAAAAATAATCTTCCATATATAGTTATCTGTGTCGATCCACTCGCTGGTGGCCTTTCTGCTAGTTTTGCAATGCTTGGAGATGTTCAATTTGCGGAGCCAGGAAGTTTGATCGCATTTGCAGGTAAAAGAGTTATTCAAGCAACAGTTAAGGAAGAGTTAAGTTCAGATTTTCAAACAGCCGAATTTGTTATGAGGCATGGTTTTGTTGACAAAGTTGTAAATAGAAAAGATTTAACAAATGAAGTTGGAAAATTACTTGAAATATTGCTAAAGAAGAATTCTGAGGTAAATTCAGAGTTATCAAATGAAACTTCAACAAATACTGAGCAGCCTACAAAAGCTGCATCCTAAAGAAATAGATTTAAGCTTGGACAGAGTCCAGAGGCTATGTAAAAGGCTTGGAAATCCACAGGATAATTTAAAATATATATCGGTAGTTGGAACAAATGGAAAATATTCAACAATCGCCTCAATTAGAGCAATCCTCAAAGAGGCTAATATAAATTGTAATATTTATACAAGTCCTCACATACAAAAAATTAATGAACGATTTGTATATAATGATGAGGAAATTTCAGATGAAAATCTCTCAAAATTACTAGCTGAAGTAGAAGATATTAATGCAGGTGATCCCATTACATATTTCGAAATATTAACAGCTGCTTATTTTTATAATGCCAAAAATTTTAAAAATAATATTAACCTTATAGAAAGTGGTTTGTTTCATAGATTTGATGCATGCTCTGTAATTAAATCAAATTTAGCAAGTGTTATTACAGCTATAGGTTTAGATCATCTAGACTGGCTTCCAAAAAATAAAAAAACAATAGATCAAATAATATTTGAAAAAACTTCATCCTTATTAACTTCAAAAATTGTTGTCTCAAAACAAAGTTCAAGTGAAAATTTAAGTAAAATAGTAAATTCTATTAAGAAAAATTCTTCAAAAAAAATAATTTTTAGCTACGATTTTAATTATTCTTTAAATGAAAATGGATTCTTTTATTATGAAGATAAATATGGAGGTCTAAAACTTCCACTACCAAATTTAGAAGGTGAATACCAGCTATCAAATATATCTACAGCTATAGCAACTATTAGAAATATAGAAGAGATAAATATTTCAGATCAAAATATTAAAAATGGAATAAAAAAAATAAAGAATATTGCAAGATTTTCAGAAATTACTGAAGGAAAATTAAAATATTTAGTAAAAAAAAATAAAATATATATTGATGGGTCTCATAATCCTCTAGGAGCCAGTGTTTTGAGTAAACACCTAGACTCACTAAAATGTAATAAACATATTATTTTAGGAATGATGTTAAATAAAAATCATCTTGAGTATGTTGGTTATTTTAAAGATAAAATATCCTCATTAACTGTAGTAGATATTCCCAACCAGCCGGCTGCCATTAGTGGTGAAGATTTAATGAAAAAATTAAAAAACATAAAAAATATTAATTATAAAAAATCGATTAAAGAGGCAATTGAATCAATAGATTTAAAAGATAATGATATAATTATCATTACAGGTTCTTTATATCTTGCTGGTGAAGTTTTAAACTTGAATTAGATATTTTCTTTTATCCAAGAAACAATATTTGATTTTGTAGTTGCTCCAACTTTTGTCGCTTTTAATTCACCACCTGAAAAAAGAAGCATGGTTGGAATTCCTCGAATTCCATATTTTGTCGGTGTATTGGGTTCGTTGTCGATATTATGTTTTGCTATCACAACTTCATTTGCCATTTCATTAGAAATTTCTTCTAATGTTGGAGCAATTTGTTTGCACGGTCCGCACCACTCAGCCCAAAAATCAACTATTACTGGTTTTCCAGCTTTAATGACTTCTGTTTCAAAATTTTCATCTGTTACATTAACTGTCGCCATAAAACTTTTTTATAAAATCCAAAATTAAAGTCAATATGTAATAT
Source organism: uncultured Pelagibacteraceae bacterium (assembly GCA_902626245.1). Lineage (GTDB taxonomy): Bacteria > Pseudomonadota > Alphaproteobacteria > Pelagibacterales > Pelagibacteraceae > Pelagibacter. Next base: position 4,322 of record CACOED010000006.1, read on the forward strand.
TAGTTTATTTTCTTTTTTTTAATAATTTCTTTTGACTTTTTATATTTCTTTTGATTTTCCTCTTTTTCTCTCACTAAAAATGTATTTTCTAATGAACTAAATTCATCTCCCCAGAAATCGGTATCAATCCAATTAAATCTAGTCCAATCTTTCTTATAGTTTTCATCCTCTTCAGAATAATAATCAAAGTCATAATCATAATAACTTGGATCATCATATTTTTCCTCTTTAAAAGCCTTTCTAGTTTTTCTAAATTCATCAAAATCTATTGTTTCATAATGCCACGCTAATGTAAGTATTTTTTTTAAATTAATTAACTCATGAAAATTGACAGTTTTATATTTCATGAATGAACTATAGCTCCAAAACTTTAATGTTTTCAAATTTTTAAGTTTTGAAAACTTTTTAAAATCTATAATTTGTAATTGGATTTTTTTGTTATATTCATTTGTATCCAAATTGAAAGATTTATCATTAACTGCAAAACCAAAACTTAATTCAAGTTTTTCTAACTTTAAAAATCTATTACAGATATTATTTAGAAAATCTTGTATACACAGTTGATTATTTATATCTAAATTGATATTCAAATTTAATTCTTTGATGTTATGATTAATATAATTAATAAATTCGCCATTACCCTTATAATATGATGATAAAAATTCACCCCACATATCATCTTTACTCGCAATATCTCCGATGTTAATCGTAAGTTCTTTTAGACTTTTTGAATTATTTAGAAACTTTAGATCTTTGTCAGAAGTACCATATTCTATATATTTTTTTTCATCAGGATTCATTTCTTCTGTAATGTTATAAACTCTGTGTATTTCCAATTTTTCTACATTTGGTAAAGCTTTTATAGTTTGTAAATTTGATCCTTTAATTTGGAATATATAAATTTTTTTAAGTTTTGTTAATTGGTGAATATCTTTAAAATCAACTTGAATATTTCCCCATCTGTTAGTCCCAAATTTATCAAAACCTGCTGATTTTAAAAGTTCATTTGAATATGTATTGTATAATCCTCTTAATTCTAAATTTTCTAAGCTTGGTAAATTACTAAAATTTTTTAATTTATTATTGTGATCTGGATCAATCATTTTTCTATGATGATTATTATGAAAATCTAATCTTAAAAACTTTAAACTTTTAATTTGTGGTAATTCAAAATCATTAAATCCAATGCAATCACTTAGCCTTAAATATTGCAGATTTTTTGTTGGTAATAATTGATTAAAATCTTTCAAAATTATATATTTTCCAAGCCAAGGATTTACACCTTCAAACCAGCAATGTGTTAGATTTTTAAATTGATTTTTATTTAGTCCTAAATGTTCCAAATTATTAATATAATTAATTTTATTCAATGGCTGCGTGAATTCTTTAATAGTATTTTCATTAACATGAAATTCCCCAGAACTTATAAAATCATCTGCTGCTTGCTCTACTGCATGATATAGTTTTTTTGAATTTTCTTCAGTAAGTTCATTAATTTTTTGAACTTTATACTTTTTTTCAGAATCTAATTGATGCGTTATTGAATGAAAATTATTACCAAGATATAAGAAAAGTTTTTCAAATTGTTTATTTTTTAAAATTTCAAATTCATTTTTCTTAACCAAAAGAATAAGCTTATTTTCATTTTTTTTAAAATTTTCATCTTCAAAATCTAAAATTCTTAAAATTTCTTTATATACATTTTCAAATAAATATTTTTTTTTCGGATCAATAAAATAATTTTTATTTAAATCTTGAAAATGTTGAATTAAAGATCCTGCTTCTGAAGAAAAAATTAAATCAATTTTTTTAAATCTTTTTGAGAGACCGTAGAAAATATCGTCAACAACTATAATCTCATTTACATCACTAAAAATATTTTTTTCGTAAAACTCTTCTAATTTTTTATTTTCTATATCTAGAAATTTTAAATTATCATTAAAAAAATTAAATTTTTTCAAAAAATTTAATATATAAAGGATATATAATCTAAATGGATGTTGTTTAGAAATTAAAATATCACTAATACAATCCAATTTTATTATAATTTTCAAATTAGGAAATTTTTTATTTAAATCATATATGAATTGATTTAAAAATATTATTTGATTTTGTTCAAGTTCATCAAAATCAATAAATGAAATATCAAATATTACATTTTGTAAGTTTTTTAAATTTTCGATTAAATTTATAAATAAACTTATTTTTTTTCTTTGTGATTCTTCGCTATATGTGTAGGTTGATAAAAATTTCCATGTATCTCTAAATATTAATTCCTTAATATTCTCATTAAACAAATTAGTACTTTGATTTTTTTTAATTCTCCAAGGTTTTCTCCATCTATAATCTGTAGCATAAAGATTATCTTCAGATATTTCTTTTGTAAGTCTGTTTTGAAAAATATTTTTTAATTTATTGAATAAATCCTTATTTATTTTACTTAATTTAATTTTTTCAAAATTATAATTTTTTTTTCCAATTATAGTTAAAACTTGATTTTCATCAGCTATTTTTGATAATTCTTTTACTTTAAAACCATTAATTTTAAAATTTGTGTTTAATAGTTTTTTTTTTTTAAAATTGAATAATTCTAAACCTGCTATGTCTGAACTTGTTCCACCATCAATTTTGATTTCCTTTAACAATTTAAAATTACTCAAGGTTTCAAAACTCATATTCCAATAAATTTCAGAATTCATTTTTTTAATATCTTTAATTTCATCATCTTTAATTATTCTTTTTTGATATGTTTCATAATTTATAAATTCAATCTTTTCTAAATTATTAAATACTTTATGGCAGTCTTCTAAATCTGTTATCGAATTAAATTTATTTTTATAACTTTTTTGCCAATACGTATTAATTTCAAAATCAGGTTCTTCCACACCCGGAAATTCTAATCTAAACACTTTTAATGATGAAAGATTTAAATTTTTTAATTTGTCTTTTTTATTTTTATTAAAAAAACAATAAGTATTGTAGGTTAATTTATTTAACTTTTTTAAAGAACAGACTGCATTATAAAATTTTTTATAATCTATATAACAATCTTTAATTATTAAGTTTTCTAAATCTTTTGCTTTTGCAATTAATGACCAATCTTCTTCAAGAGATATGTTTCTAATTTCAAGATCTTTTAAATTTGAATTATTATTATTTAAAATTTTTAAATTATCACTATCGTTTATTCCAGAAATAAGCATATTATTTATTAAATTAATAGGTTATTATTTTTATTGTAAAAAGAAAATGGAAAATAATTTAGTAATTTTATATATAATTGTTTGTGTTGTCTTGCTTTGTGCTGCTTGGCTAACCTTTTGGTCAAGAAAAAATTATTCTAATATTTCTGATGAAATTGATGACTTAAATGATGAAACAGCAAGCAATCTTGAAATCCTAAATAAGAATGTATTAGGAATAAATGATTTATTAGAAACTTATAAAAAAGTAATTGATGAAAAAACAGATGAATTAAATAAATATAAAGACGGAGGGGAATTGTTAAAACATAAAGGATTATTTATAAGTCTAATAGATATACTTGATTTTATAAACAAATTTAATTCGAGCTCAAATAATTTGGATGAAAAAACAAAAAACTATATTACTGCTATTCATGATAAACTAGATATCGTTTTAACAAATTCTGGTGTTGAAAAGTTTAGTCCTGAAACAAACAAAAATATTTTAGAAATTAATGGATGTTCTCCAAATATTGAAACAAAAAAAACTAAAGATAAAAATAAAGTTAATTTAATATCAAGCGTAATAAAGCCTGGATATAGATTGCAGACAAAGAAAAATGAATTTATAGTATTGAAAAATTCTGAAGTTCAGGTTTATGAGTTAGAAAATTAAATGAATAAAATTATTGGAATAGATTTAGGAACAACTTATAGTGCTATTGCACAACTTGATGACCTTGGAAATCCTGAAGTTTTAGCATCCACAGATAACAATAAAAAAATAACTGCAAGTGCAGTATATATTAAAGATGATAATGTAATTGTTGGTGATAAAGCTTTAGATGCTTTAGCGGCAACTCCTAAAAATGTTGTTACTGAAACTAAAAGACAAATGGAAAATGACGCTGTTTATTCTATAGAGAATGGGGAATGGATTGATAAAGATGATAATAATAATAAATCTTATTCACCTGCTCAAATTTCATCTTTTATATTATCTAAACTAAAATCATATACATCTGATATAAAAAAAGCTGTAATAACAGTTCCAGCATTATTTGCAGAAAAAGCCAGAGTTGCAACTTTAGATGCTGCTAAAATGGCAGGAATAGAAGTTATTAGCTTAATAAATGAACCGACGGCTGCTGCTTGTTATTATGCGAGCCTACCAAATGTAAAAAAAATAACTGGAAAAATTTTAGTGTTTGATCTTGGAGGAGGCACATTTGACGTAACTGTTTGTGATGTCCAGGGACAAAAAGTAGAAGTTATTACAAGCAGAGGTGATAAATGGCTTGGTGGAAAAGATTTCGATAAGGAATTAGTAAACTTAATGAATCATAAATATAAAAGTACCACTAAACAACAATTAGACTTAGAAAATAAAAAGCCAGCTTACATGGAAATAGCTGAACAAATTAAAAGAGCCCTTTCAGTTAGAGAAAATCATGCGGAGGTAATTGAAGGTCCAGCTGGTCCAAAAAAAATTGAAATATCAAGATCTGAATTTGAACAATCAATCCAAACGCATATAGAAAAACTTAAAATGTTAATGGAAGAAGCTCTAGATGGTAGTGGGCTTAAACCAGAAAATGTTAGTCATACTCTTCTTGTTGGTGGCTCAACAAGAATTCCAATTGTAACAAAAACAATAGAAAAGGTTATGAAGAAACCACCTCTAAAGGGAGTTAATGTTGATGAGGCTGTTGCTGCAGGTGCTGCAGTCTATGCTGGATTACAATCCAAAAAAAGTTTAAATGAAGCTCAAAAACAAGCTATCCAAAATGTTCAACTTCAAGATGTTTGTAATTTTTATTTAGGAACATTGGTTCAAGAAGATGATCCAGTATTAAATAGAAAAATTACAGCAAACATGATTTTGATTGACCGAGATACTACCTTACCTGCAACGAGAACTGCTCCTCTTCATACAATTTATGACGATCAAGAAGCTATTTCTATCGAAATTACTCAAAGTGAGGGCAGAGAAAGAAACCGGGAATTTGTGAATATTATCCATGAGGGTAGACTAGAGTTTCCTGATAAAAAACCAAAAGGACGTTTAATAAATGTAACATACAAATATGATACTAGTGGAAAACTTCATTGCACATTTGAAGATGATTCATCTAAAAAAAAATATGAGATATCAATAAGACCCGAGTCTGCAGAAGATTTAAGAAAAAATTACGAAGCAATAGAACATATCGTGATTGAATAATTTTTGTGATTATTAAAAAAAAGAAAAGAAAAGACATTCAAAGACTTAAGCATAAAGTTCGTTTTAACATAGAGTTTGATTATAAAATAAAAGATAGTCACAAATCAAAACCTCAAATAGTATATGTTCAAGCAGGAAGTGTATCCGAAAAAAAATTTTTTATTGGTGATACAATTAAGTCAATTAATAGCACTCAAGTTAAAACAGGAGATGATTTAGATAATGAAATAAACAAATTAAATTGGGGAGATGAGGCTATATTTGAAGTAGAAAGAAAAAATAAAATTGAAAAAGTAAATATAAAAACTATTTCATTTGATCATTATAAAAAAAATTGTGTTGTATGGTCTTTGGCAATTGAAGAAGTTAATAAATTAATAAAAATTAAACAATATGGTATTGAATATAATTTTGGCAATGAATTAGCAGTTGGTGATGAGTTAATATCAATCAATTCAGAAAAAATTTTATCAATAAGAGATTTTGATAAAGAAAGAGCTAAATATAAAGTTGGAGATATTATTGAATATAAAATTCAAAGAAAAAACCAACCCCATCCAAAAACTATAAAAATAAAATTAATTAGTTTTAAAAAGGCTATAAAAATTAATAAAAAATCGTGTGAAAACTTCTGGATTAAAAAAGCAGGAAGTTTGATGTTTAAAGAATGGGAAGAATGTGATTATGGAAATAACCATAAAGATTGGGAAAAAAGAAGAGAAGAAATTTTAAAATTAGAGAACATTGCTGATAGATTTGCCGAATCAAGATTTACAGAAAATGCCGATGAAATTAGAAAATGGAAAAATAAAGATGCTAAACTTATCAGCAAACTAGTAAAGCCTGAATTTAAAAATATTAATTTTAAACTAAATTTTTTCAGCTTAATTTTCAATCCTAAAATAATTGAAAAATTAAAATCTATAAGTTTTAAAAATGAATGTTGCTATTCATTTATTTTAACCGGAAAAACAATTGGTGGAGATTGGGATAAGAAAGTTCCAGAAAATATTAAAAATTTTCAAAAGTTGATTTCAATTAAAGATAAAAAAAAAGAATTATTTATTGATAAAATTTCTGAAGCTACAAGAAATTATTTTTTCAATTTAATTGTAGATAAAAAAAAGAAACTAAATATTAAATATCAATCGAAGAAAAAAAATAAATTAGAAGAAAAAAGTGCTATATTAGATAGTCAATTTTGTCTTGGATTTGAGAATATAACCGATATGCTCTCTAACTGGTTTGAAATTAAATATAAATTTAATAAAGCAAAAATAAAGCTTGCTATAAACGATTGGTGTAATAGTTTTTTCTTAGAATATCCTGATTTTACTAATGAAAGAATAGAAGAAATAAAATCTATGGATCTTCAAGAAACTCCTATTGAGAATGAATATGAAGATGAATATCAAAGTGATGAAAAAATATATATTTCAACAAATGTTAAGAAAAAGAAAATAAATGGAAAAGATTCATTTGTGGTTAAACTTACTAATCTTCCAGATCATGAATTTTTACAAAAAAAAGATGATCTCGGAGAAAAAATTTATCTTAAAATATATATTTATGATGTTACTGACTTAGAAAGTGACAAATATTATGAAATTCAAGATACCACGGGTGAGGTAGACCAATATTTCTCTAACAACTGCCACGTTATAAAAACTGAAAATTTTTCTTGGTCTGAGGGAAATAACATTCTTATTCAGTCGAAAAGATTAGAACCGTATGGAGAACATACAAGCGAAATAGCTTTTCCATACTCAGTAATGCAGCTTCCAAAGTATGGAAAAAGAAAATTATCCTTTAGGACTTTTATCTGTACAGAAAATCAAAAATTTAGTGAAAATGACGGGAGATTTATTTTTTATGAAAATCCATGTTTTAGACCAGAGGAATATTTTTTAAATTCTTATGATGATAGTTTTGATGAATATGGCGACTATGCAGAAATTTTATCATATACCTCTTCTGAGATAGAAGTCGAGTATAAACAACCAGGGTATTTGGAACTAAACAGAATAAAGTACAACGATCTAAAAATAGCTTTGAGTTTTTCACTTACACAGAATGAAGAGGAAAATCTTAAAGGTAATCTAGAAAAAATAAAAGAAGATATAAGATATGGAGATTCTTCAATTGAAGCAAATATTTATAAAATTCTTAATTTAAAAAAAAATTATGAAATAGCTTTAAATAATAAAATAAAATTAGACGATGTTTTGAAAGATCTTAAAAAAAACTCCGTTATACATGAAAGATACGAAATTATAGATTTTTTACTTAATTTAGCTACAAAAGATGAGACTTTTAGCAAAAAAGAAAATAATTTTATTGATAAAGTTTCTAAAGAATTAGAATTAAATAAAGAAAAATACCAAGAAATTAAAAAACAGAGAACTGCATCAGTTAAGTTTGTAGATTTTGGCGACAAAACTGGAGAAAGTGTGTTTGGAATTACAAAGGAAATGAATACCGAACAAAAATTAAAAACTTTAAGAAAAGAGTATAGCAGATGGAATGCTTTAACTAATAATAGTGATAAAACTATTCGTGAGAGAGCTAGAGAGATGAGAGATTTAGCTGCAAATTTAAGGTCTCAATATTCTAAATAATAATATAACACATTTTAATTTCTTCTAATTTAAATTTTGATCAATCTATAAAAGTTTATAATTTTCTTTCATCCATTTAATAATTTTATTATCTTTTCTAAAATTTCTCTAGATTTATCATTATGTTCATCAGCCTCTGAATAAATTTCCTTTATTTTAGTTATTATTTTTTCTTTTTCTGACTTTAAAAGAGTGGATGCTAATGTATAAGCTTCCATAACTTTTTTTTCTATTACAGAAATTTTTGAAATATTTAATAAACTCTTGATACTAACAGTTGCTTTGTCTCCAAATCTTTTTGAAAATTTTTCTTGTTCTTCCTTTGAAAATTTTTTATCTGCCAAATAAATCCACAATGCTCCCCAAAGTAATGCTTTGTCTACTATTTCTTTATTAGAAATATCAATTTCTCCACCTGTTACTTTTTTTATACTTTCGTCTATCTTTTTATCTACAGTTTTTAAATCATAAATACCTTTTTTATCTGTTTCAAAAAACTCATGATATTCATGACTCATAGAAAACCATATCAGCGCTTGCATTCTATTTAAAAAAGTAGGATGTGTAGAAAATAATTGTGATTGATCACCTTTTATTTCTTTTAATTCTCTAAGCTGGTCCAGATAAGAACTAAAATTAAAATTAATATGTTCATCTCCAAGACCTGAACTAATTTTTAACATTGACCTTAAAGAATTCTCAATATTTCCAGATCCAATAAAACCTGCTCTATCAGCAGAAATTTCAGCAGCTCTACTTAAATGAAGAAAATTTAAGTATTCTATTCTATTTCTTGCCTTATCTGGATTTGGATAAAGACTATGTTGATAATAAAAATGCGAAACCTCGTGCGCTATTACAGATTGTAGTTCATTATGATTAAGTAATTCAATCATTTTTGATGTAATAATTATTTCTGCATTTGAGCTTTGAGGCATCATTGCGCACATTGCCTGAGTTTGAAAATGATTGGCAGTAACAAAAAAATTAAAATTGTTTTTTATTTTTAAGCGTAAAAAAACCTGATCTATAGCTTCTGAAATTTTTGGAAATATTTCATTAGTAACTTTAACAGAATTAGATAATAAAGATTTTAGAAAAGGATTATTATATATATTTTTCTTTTCTTTATCTTCATTTTTTATGTTTTCAATTTCATTAAGATTATCAAATGAGTATCTGAACTTGTCTAAAAAATTCATATTTAGTTATATCTTTTTTTATCTGAATAATTAATTTTCCTCTTTTTTATCCATTTCATGCAATTCTCCTTCTGCATTTTCTATTTCAATTTTTATTTTTTCAGCTTTAGCAACTACTTCATTAGCTTTTTTTACAGCATCTTCAGCTTTATTTTGCGATGTCTCAGCAAGTTTTAGATTTTCTTTAACTAATATTTTAAATTTATCAAAATGTTTTATAAAGCTTTGTGATCTTTTATCAGCTGAAATTGCTTTAAAACCTAAAAGTATAGCTCCACAATAAGCAGAGAATGTTGATGGACCCATAAAAGTTACTTTATACTCTTCTTGTATTTTTGAAATCCACAAATCTTTTTTTTCAGTGATATGTGTATTTAATTCTAAATAAAGACTTTCACTGGGAACATATACGCAAGCAAAATCTGTACTAATCGGACTACTAATATATTTATCATTTACTTTTTTTGCTTTAGTATCATAATCTTTTATTATTTCTTTAAATTTTGCTCTAATTTTTTGATCTCTTTCATCAGAAGGAGCCTCTTTTCTTAATTCTAATAAATTTTCATACAAAGTTTTTGTCCAATGTGCATCGATTGGCAAAACTAAACCTGTTGGATGTTTAATGGCGTATTCAACACGCAATACTGTTCCATCTTTCTCATAATTTTGATTTTTAATATATTGAGTACCTTCTACCAAACCTGAACTTTTAAAAAAATTATCAAGTAGCAATTCTCCTGTAACTCCAAATCTACTACTTCCAGTTAAACTGTTTACTAATTTTTCATGAGCTTCTTTTATATAGCTTGCTTTTTGCTCAATTATAGTTTTGTTTGTTATTAATTCAGTTGTTAAAGGTCCAAATTCTTTTTTAAATTCATCTTTAAAACTTGATTCTAATTGATTAATTTCTTCTCTTAAATCTGTTTTATTTAATGAGTCTGTCTTATCTTTTTTATTAATAAAACTGCTAACTACATTACCTACAATAACCGCAACAATAACAACTACTAATAATAAAATTAAATTAATATCCATAATTAAATTAGCCTACTTTATTTTATTTTCCTTTACAAATTGTCTAGCATTTATCAAAGCAGTCTCAATTTCATTTAAACTATATTCTTTAAGATATAAAAATTGCTTTCTATCAGTCATTCTGTGCTTATAAATATTTTTTATTAATTTCTTAAATAACTTAAGTAATTCATTTTTTTTTAAATCAATCTTCTTAGATATTTCGTCAAATGAAAAATTTTTATGAATAATTAAAAAAACTAAACTTGATACAAGTTTAGTTTTTTTTTCCGCACTGATAAGATCTCCATGAGTAAAATTTTTTAATTCATTTTTTGAAAAAATTTCTTTTAATTTATTATTAAAGGATTTTTGTGGAATTATATATTGTCCTTTTCTATACTTGTTCACCTTACTCATTAAGATTTTTTGTGAAAATTTGATATTTTTTTTAGTAAACTCCTTATAAACTTTTTTAATTAAAATTTCATATTGTTGATTGTTGATAATATTAAACCCTTTTTTTTTTGAAAGTATCTCAATAATTTTTTTACATTTGAGATTGTGTATCGAACTTACAGTCCAATATGAAATTTCTTTTTTAAAATAGATACCGGCTTTTTTTAATGAAAGAACAAATTCTAAACCTAAAATATGGTTTCGATGATTTTTATTAAGACTTTCAGAAAGTCGGTTTCTGTAATAGTCTTCAGAAAAAGGAGTTCTTAAGGATAAATCTTTTAAGGTATATTTATACTCATCTTTTTTCATTTAAATTAATAAAAGTTAATAGTTAAATATTTAATGTAGTGTTTCACTTTCATCGTCTTTTCTTTTTTCACCAATTAATTTTTTTTCTGTCGGGGCCTCGTCCCATTCCTTAAATTCGTGTAACCATGATTTATGATTTCTAATAATTTGTTTAGAAGCTGATCTATAATAATATCTATAAATAGGAAAACTAACTTGAAATATCATCATTTGCATAACTCTAAAAAGAAGAAAATAAAAACAGTGACCAATACTTAAAAAACTTTTATTTGATGCGACGCGATAATTTTCAACTAGTTCTTGTGCCAGTTTATCCATTTTATTTATTTCCATCTTCTCTGTTTGTATTTTTTTTTTATTTTTAGCTGTATTTATAAAACTAATAATTTTTGCATTATTTTTTTTACTATTTATATTTTCTTTTTTTAATTTTTGTTTCTTCTTATTTTTAAATAAATTAATAATTTTTTTTATCATTCAAATATTTTCATATTTTTTTTGTACTGACATTACGTATTCATTAAGATCATCTAAAAATTTAAGTTTTTCTTGATCATTTTCATTAGAATACTTGTCACGAAGTGTATCAATTTCTGTGTAGCTTTGTCCTACTGTCCACCATTTTTCATTGTTGTTACTTAAAATTCTTTTTGCTATTCCCAGTTTTATAGATCTTAACATATCTGGTGGTAATACTTCGGGCGCCTCTTCATAAATTATTTTTTTTCCAAAACTTATTAATCTTGGATCATCAAATTTATCTAACAGTCTCAATTTTTCTTTAAATGGCGCAGAATGCCATGCTCCAAAAAGCGATGTATCTTTATTTGAGGTAAACTTTTCATAAATGCTTTCTTCTGCAAATAAAATTTCTTGTGATTTTGATTGCTCTTTTTCTTCTGCAATTTCTCTAAGTGCTGTAAGGATATTTTCAGAAAATCTCTCATTTTCTCTTATTGTTTTAGCTCTTCGCAAAATTAAAACAGGATCTATTGATTTATAAGGATCCACTTCCATTCCATACTTTGAGCTTAGTATTATGGGGGCCTTGTTTGAGCGGATTGTACGAAGAAACTTGGGGGTTTTGGCCATTTCCTTTTTTAATTCATTTATTGACATATTTATTAAAGGTTCAATATCTGTTTTTAAATCTATAGCTTGAGCATATTGATATACTGGATGAATACAAAATTTTGGATGAAGAGGTGCAACAAGATGAAATTTGCTCTTACCATAATAGTACTCCACTAATGTAATAATTTGTTCTTTTTTTACTATTGTTTCAGTATCAGATCTATTTGCAGTCCTCAAAAAAGAGTTCCATAAATCTGGTTCAACTTTTTTCTTTATTAAATTCAAAATTTTACAAGCCGCAATTGCATCAAATTGTGCTGTATGGCTCTGGCTTGTATCATAACCTTGCATTCTTACTAGAGATTCTAATTTCATCGAAACATTTCCTTTTTCATTAAGTTCTGTATTTAAAATACTTGGGTCAGTGGCATAAGCAGCTCTAGCAATATTTAAGCCATCATGTCTCTTATTGGGACTAGCATTTGTTATATATGGAAATCTTAGGTTTCTAAAAAATGATTTTCTTATCATCTCACAATCGAAATTCACATTTGACCAGCCTAAAAAAATCGCGGGAGACCACTTTTTAAAAATTTTCTCTACGTGGTCAATTAACATATAATTAGAAAGATTTGTCTTAGTTAATAAATCAATAGATGTCCTATTGACTAAAAGAGCAGAGGCCTGAGGTATTTCGTATGAAGGAATTCTTCCTCTAAGACTAAATCTATCAATTTCTTTAAAGTTTTCATCTATTAAAATCCCACCGATTTCCAGAATAGATGCCCATGATGTTAGAGCTGATGAGCTTTCTATATCATAAATAGCCATTCGCATATGTTTAAAAAAAACCTTCTTTCTAAAGCTATTTTAGATGTATGTTTGGATTAGTTTAATTAGAACATAATCGTTTTAAGCATCTAAATCAGTAGCTTTTGATTATCTTTTTATAATATATTATGTATTTTCTAAAGTCAACTTAAATTTTTCATTTCATTGAATTTTTTTAACCTTCCAAGAAATAAATTTTGATACATAATCAATTCATCATTCTCAACTTTAAATTCTTGAAATACTAAATCTACTGTACACAATAGAATAACTCCTGAAGTAATATTAGTACCGTGTACTACATTATGGGCTAAACTATAGGCCCCGAGTTGTAAAAACCAATCCTGGGCGAATTCGATTTTTTTTAATTTTAAACTGTTTTTAAAGTCTATTACAGATTCTTTTGAATCATAAATCCCTAAGCAGTCGGCTGTTCCTCCGTACTTTTGTGGGAATGTTAATGTCGCTTCGACTCCCCATATTTCTTTAAGTCTACCATCTATTCCTTGTTTTATTATTATTTCAGCCATTTTTTGATATTGTTCATTCTTTTCAAATAAACTTTGATTCATTTGCCCTAGCAAATAATGCTCGATAAAAGCATGCATTTTTCCACCTCTTTTTGCTGCATCTTTTTGAATTTTATTTGCAAGTGCTTCCCCAGTTCTCTCGCGCCAATTGGCGATCGCAGCTTTATCTTCGGCCGATTTTGTAAAATCTATAACACTTGTGACGCTTGGTAACTTTTCACCATCAATTAAATATTTTCTCAAACCATCTTCTATTGACCTCGATGATTTTGGATAATTAAATTTATTATTCCATTTCATATATTGAATCTTTATTACGATATTAATTTAATTATTTTATTAACACCTTTTTTTTTAGTTGATAGCCTAGATCTAATTAAACAGGCCTGTGACTTTAAAATTTCACCATCATTTAATACACGAAGTTTATTAGCTGTTAAAGTTTGACCACTAGAAGTTATATCAGAAATTAATTCAGCCGTTAAATTTGTAGGCATCGCCTCTGTTGCCCCTCTAGATTTTATTATAGAAAAGTTAGTTACTCCTCTTGAATATAGGTATTGACGAGTAAGATTTGGATATTTTGAACCGATCCTAATCAATCTTTTATTTTTTTTTCTAAACTCATCTGCCACTTCATCTAAATCTAATGTAGTAAAAACATCTATAAATTCAGTTCTTACAGCAAGAACTAAAGTAGCAAAACCAAAATTTAGTTTTTTTTCAACTTTAATATTTTTTTGTACGTTTATTTCTGACTCTCTTAATAAATCAAATCCACTTATCCCTATATCGAGTCTCCCAATAGCAATCTGTTCTATAATTTCTCTTGCATGTAAAAATAAAACTCTAATATTAGGTCTATCTTTGATTCTTCCAATTAATTCACGTTTATTATAATAAATTTTTAATTTTTTCTTTTTAAAAATTTTTTCACTTAAAAAATTCAAACGTCCTTTTGAAGGAATTCCTATATTTATCATTTCTCTACTCATAAATTTATTGCTGCTCCAACTGCAGGTATTTTTTTTAATCCAAAAATTTTTGATGTTAAATCGTTATATCTTCCACCTGCTACGATCGTTTTAATTGATTTTTTAATCTTCACTTCAATTGAAAAAATAAATGAACTATAATATTCAACATCTTTACCTCTTCCATTATTTGTTGAAAAATTAAAATTTATGCCTTTCTGGTTAAGAATCGAAACTGGAAAAAAATCTTTTCCAACAGAAATATTTAAATTGTATTTTTTATAAAATTTATTTAATTTTTTTGGTGCATCTTTTAGAGAACAATTAATTTTTAAAAACTCTTTAATAATTTTTGCACTATATTTTCCTGTTTCAGCGATTCTAGGATCATTTATTTTTCTCTCATACCTCTCAATAATTTCTCGATAACTTCTGCCTGCTATAATTTTATTAGGATTTTCTTTTTTCATCTTTAAATAAGTTTTTTTATCTCCAGCAACGACGATAGGGTCTATATCTGAGTTACTTTGAAGACGATACAAAAGTTCTGAAAAATATTTTTCATTCCAGTAAAACTTTAGTAATCTAGATTTCCAGCGCTGTGGTATAGAAAGCTTTTTAATTAATAGTTCAAATAATTTAAAATTTCCTATTTTTACAGTTGCTTTTTTAAAACCAAATTTTTTAACAATTTTAATTGATGTATCTAAAATTTCTTTATCATCTTTATTTTCATCTGTTGATGAAAATATTTCCATTCCTATTTGTTTAATTACAACATTTTTTTTATTATATGATTTTCTAAATGCACTTCCTGTGTAGAAAACTTTTTCTTTGGAGTTTGTATTATTTTGAGTATACCTTAAAATTGAGGATATGGAGAGATCTGGTGTTAAAGACAAATCTCTCCCGTCAGAATTATAAAAAGAAAATAGATATTTTCTAAAATTTTCTCCTGATCTTTGTAAAATATATTTTGTTTCTAATACTGGGTCTAATTCAATATTCTTAAACCCTTTAGATTTTATTAATCTAAGGATTTTATTATAAAAGTTTTTTGATTTCATTTACTAAGTTTTCTATTTTAATAGATAATTCTTCACCTGTTTTTAGGTTTCTTAATTTAACCTCACCTTTTTTTATTTCGTCATCGCCATAAAAAATTACGCATGGAGACTCAATTTTATTTGAATATTCCATTTGTTTTTTTAGTTTACCTTCTCCAGGATAAATTTCGGAACTAATATTTGATTCTCTAAGTAACTTTAATAATTTGATGTATTCTTCAATTTTAACATTATCGAAAACACATATAACAACGGGTCTTGTAGGTTTTATATCAAAATCTTTCTTCTGCATTAATGCATAAACTAGCCTATCAATACCAATTGATATCCCAGTTGCAGGACAATCTATATTGCCAAAGTTATTTACTAGATTGTCGTACCTTCCTCCCCCACCAATAGAACCAAATTGTACTACTTGTCCTTTTGAGTTTTTTACATCAAAATTTAAATTAACTTCAAAAATTACCCCAGTGTAATATTCCAATCCTCTAATTATCGAGGCATCCATATCAAAATTTTTGAATCCAAAAGCCTCCAGACTTTGTCTAAATTGTATTAAATCTCTTTGAGATCCTTCCTCTGAAGCAGGTTTGGTCCCAGGAAACTTCATTTCTCTATAATTTTCTGGGTTAAAAACTTGTTCTAATTTAAATAATTGTTGTTCACTCAAGTCCGCTCCTTCTGTAAAATCCCCTGATTTATCTTTTCGTCCTTTTCCCAAAAGTTTTTTTACTTCGGGCCAACCTAGTCTATCCAACTTATCTAGCGATCTTAGAATTTTAAGCCTTCTTTCAGGAGAGTTAATTTCTTTTTCTTTTTGACTTTTAGACTCATCCATAAATTCAAACAATTCGTCAGTTATTTTTCTTGTTGAATATTTTATAATGTAATCTTCTTTTGTTAATCCACATTTTTCAAGAATTTCTGAAACTAAAAGACATAATTCTGCATCAGCTATTGGATTTTTTGTGCCGATATAGTCTGCATCAAATTGCAAAAATTCTCTGTATCTACCTGGTCCCGGTTTTTCATTCCTCCAAACAGTACCTAACTGATATCTTTTAAAAGGTTTTGGAATCTCGTTATAGTTTTTTGCCACATATCTGGCTAATGGAGCTGTAAGATCGTATCTAAGTGATAACCATTTATTCTCATCTTTAAATGAAAAAACTCCTTCTCCTGGTCTATCTTTGTCAGGTAAAAATTTGCCAATACTATCCGTATACTCGAAGCTAGGCGTTTCGAGATATTGAAAACCGTACTTAATCATAACTTCTTTAATGTTAGAAATTACAAAATCCCGGATTAATAATTCTTTTTCTTTTCTATCTACAAAACCTGAAGGTGTTTCCTTAGAAGGTTTTATTTTTTTTTCTTTTACCATTTTTTGGTACACGAGGGCAGATTCGAACTGCCGACCTTCGGTTCCACAAACCGCTGCTCTAACCAGCTGAGCTACTCGTGCTCCTGTTATTATTTTATACTAAATGTGGATAAAATTAAATTTATTAAATGATTAAATTGCTAGCTTGCAGCCAGCATGAAAATGATGACAGTGAGAATTTGTCAATAATTTAACTTTTTTAATCATTGTGATTTAAATAGCAGTTATTTTTGATATTGCAAGTAAGTTTTGTATAGGAATATAAAAACTACTTATTAGCTTTTAAAATTCCTATACAAATTATGATTTAATTCTGATTACTATTGCTCTTTAACAAGCTTCACAGCTGAAGGGCCTTTCTCGCCATCCTCTACTTCAAAACTTAAAACATCTCCTTCGTTCAAGAATCTAAGACCAGCCTCTCTAACAGCCGATGCATGGACAAAAACATCCTTCTCTTTATCGTCTCTTTCAATAAATCCATACCCTTTCTTACCATTGAACCACTTTACTTTTCCTTTTAATGTACTCATACTTTTTTTACTCTTTCTTTTGTTATTGTTTACTTAAGCTTAAATTTAGCTTGCACAGTAGTTATTAGATTTTAAAATTTATTGCAAGGTTATTATTATTATTGATTATATACTTTTTTGAGGTGGGTCCCCCTGGAAACGAACCAGGT
This sequence comes from uncultured Pelagibacteraceae bacterium, assembly GCA_902626245.1. Taxonomy (GTDB): domain Bacteria; phylum Pseudomonadota; class Alphaproteobacteria; order Pelagibacterales; family Pelagibacteraceae; genus Pelagibacter. The sequence continues at coordinate 21,884 of CACOED010000006.1, forward strand.
CCTAACGCTTTTCAGGCGTTCGTGCGCACCAGCTACACCAGAGACCCATTTATTAAAATCTAAAAATAATTCTTCCAAGCTGTAAATTGTAAGGTGAAATTTCAATTTTAACTTTGTCGCCTAAAAGACATCGAATTCTGTTCTTGCGAAGTTTGCCACTTGCCATCGCTAAAATTGTATGACCGTTCTCAAGTTTTACACGAAATTGTGCGTTTTTAAGAAGTTCGGTAATCTCTCCATCAAATTGTAGCGTAGATTCTTTAACCAAATTTAAATTCTCCTTATTCTAGATTTTATACTTTGAGCATGACCAATTAAACCTTCATACTCGGCAAGAGTTATAGCTTTCTTCCCAATAACTTCAATGCCTTTTTTTGATAGAGAAAATATACTAATTTTTTTATAGTAATCATTTAAATTTAATCCTGAAGCAAATTTGCTAGAAGCCATTACACCTAAAGTATGATTTATTCCTACCGCATAATCACTTGAAGCAACTGGACTATATTTGTTAAAGCCAATACATCCAGCATTTCTGATTTTACTTAAATATTTTTTATAATCTTTACTCAGGAGTTCTAAGTGTTCGGGAGATACAATGTTTATTGCTTCTACAACATGGCTATCTTTTTTTGCATAAATAATAAGCCCATTTTTTCTTAAGCCTTCTCTAATAATTTTTTTCCTTGGGAAATTATCTATTTCTTCAAAAATTCTTTTTTTAAAATTTTTAATAAATTTTTTATCTTTACTAATAAGAATACATTGAGAATTAAGCCCATGTTCTTGCTGAGCGGTAATACTGGTGATGGCTTGATTAACATCAGTTTTACTATCTCCAACAACTGTAACCTCTGATGGTCCCATTATTGCACCCTCAATACCAACATCACCAAATACTAATTGTTTTGCTTTTGCTACAAAATCGTTGCCAGGTCCAAAAATTTTTGAGGTTTTATGAATATATGCCATACTTGCTATTGCTTGTGCGCCGCCAATACTCAAAATTTTTTTTATACCAAGTTTTTTTGCAACATACATAACTGCAGGATTTAATTTTCCATTATATCTTGGATTAGCAAGAATAATTTTTTTTACACCTGCAATGACAGCTGGCACTCCTACCATTAAAGCAGTCGATGGTAAATTCGCTGGTACGTATAGGCCTACACTATCTATGACAATATTTTTATATTGTATTTTGTTTTTTAATTTATCTACATAATTTATATCTTTTACTTTTTGCAGTTTATGAAATTTTAATATTCTTTGATAAGCAAAATCTATTGCTTTTTTTACTTTCGGATCCAATAATTTTATAGTTTCATTAATTTCATTTTTAGAAGTAGAAATTCGATTATTTTTTGAAAATCTTTTTTCATATTTTAAAACTGCTTTATTTTTATTTTTTTTTATATCTTTAATAATTTTTTCTACAATTGAAGTATCCTTTTTTTTACCTAATCTTCTTTTGCTTAAAAATTTTTCTAATAATTTAGAACTGTTTTTATTTGTATAATTAATAATTTTTATCATTAAATTTATTTTGGTCCTCAAGAGTTACTTCTAAAACCTCGGTTAATAAAGTTATAAATGCATTATTTTTAAATAAAAGTGTTATCTCAAATTTTTCCTTGGCTTTAAAAAGGTTAATAGCTATCAATTCTAAAATACTATTTTTGCTATTTTGATCAATATTTTTTGACTTTACATCATGAACAAATTCGAATTTACAAATACTCTTTAATTTTTGCTTACTATCTTTTTCTTTATTTAATCTTTCTATTAATAATAAAAATATTTTATTTTTCTTTAGGAATTTAATTTCTTCAACTTTTACTTTTGCATCAGAGCAGCACGCAGAAATTACTTGTAAACCATTTGGATCTCGAGCGATAATTTTTGTAAGATACTTTTTTGTACTCATTTAAGAAACTCTTCTTATCCTGGCACCCACTTTTCTTAATTTTTGTTCTATTTTTTCATGTCCTCTATCTATGTGATACACCCTAGTAACAGAACTTTTGCCTCTAGCAGCAATAGTTGCAAGAACTAATGCGGCTGATGCTCTTAAATCACTAGACATTACCTCTGCTCCAATAAAATTAGTATTCCCTTCTATTGTAGCCTTGTTATTTTTAATATAAATTTTAGCTCCAAGTCTTTGGAGTTCCATAGCGTGAATAAATCTACTTTTAAAAATATTTTCTGTTATTGAGCTTCTTCCATTTGCCTTACACATTAGAACCATAAATTGAGGTTGTAAATCAGTTGCTATACCCAAACCTCCATACTCTTTTGTTGTAATATTACTTATTGGTTTAATTTTTTTAGGCCCATTAATATGAATTTCTTTTTCAAACATTTTTACTTTGGCTCCTGCTTTTTTTAGTATATTTAGTTCAGTTTGAATAAGTTTAGGATCAAACCCTTTAATTCTTAAGTTTCCTTTTGTTAAAGTTGCAGCTATACAAAAAGTTCCTGCTTCTATTCTATCTCCCATTATAGAATAACTAGTTTCTTTCAAAGAATTTACACCAATAATTTGACATGTTCTTTTGCCTATCCATCTAATGTTTGCTCCAGCTGATTTGAGAAAATTTGTTAGGTCTTTAATCTCAGGTTCACATGCACAGCCCCGCAACAGTGTTGTGCCATTCGCCAAAACAGCTGACATTATAAGTTGCTCCGTTGCACCAACACTTATCTTTGGAAATTTTATATTATTTCCTTTCAGCTTTCCGTTTGACTTTGCGTGAATATAACCTTTTTTATTTCATATTTCATTCCAAGTTTTTTAAGAGCATTCAAATGTAAATTTATTGGCCTTCCTGAATTACCATTTAAAATACAACCTCCAGGAAAACTAGTGATTGATTTGTGATATTTAGATATCATTGGACCAAGTACAAGAATTCCAGCTCTCATAGTTTTCATAATTGAATAATTAGAGAAATATTTTTGATTTTTAGTTTTTGAAATCTTTACAGTTTTTCTGTTATTAGATAATTGGATTTTTGAGCCAAGAGATTTCAAAAGATTTAACATTGTGTCTATATCTCTAACTATAGGAAGATTTTGTATAACTATTGGTTTATCAAAGAGAAGTGTTGAGGCAAGAATCGGGAGTGCTGCGTTCTTTGAACCACTTATTGTGATTTGTCCCTTGATTTTACAAGGACCTGTAATCAAAAACTTATCCATTATTATACTTTAGGTAAAGTTACACCTTTTTGACCCATGTATTTTCCTTTTCTGTCGGCATAAGTAACATCGGGTATCTCATTTCCTTTTAAAAATATAAATTGAGCAACTCCTTCATTTGCATATATTTTTGCAGGCAATGGAGTAGTATTTGAAAATTCGAGAGTGACATGGCCTTCCCAACCTGGCTCTAAAGGAGTGACATTTACAATTATGCCACATCTAGCATAGGTAGATTTTCCAAGGCAAATTACCAAGATATCTTTTGGGATTTTAAAATATTCAACTGTACTTGCTAAAACAAAAGAATTTGGTGGTATAATGCATTCTGATCCTGTTTTTGTAACAAAGTTCGTAGATTTAAAATTTTTTGGATCTACAATTTCAGAATTTACATTTGTAAATACTTTAAATTCTTGAGCAACACGAGCATCATAGCCATAGCTTGAAGTTCCAAAAGATATTTTATTTCCTCTTACTTGCTCTTCCTCAAATGGAGATATCATTTTGTGATCCTTGGCCATTTTCTTAATCCATTTATCAGATAGGACAGACATTATTTTTTTTTATTTTGTTGTTTTTTTTGAAAAATTTTTCTTTTTTTTAAATTTTTTCTTAATGCAATTTCTAATTTGCTTTTCTTATCTTTTTTATTCATTTATTTTTTATCGGGATTTGTAAGGTGATCCAGTGTAATGACTTGGTCTAATGGAATAGTTTTGTCTTCCTCTTTTTTTTCTTTAACAAAACCTGATTTAGCTTGCTTCTTAGCTCGTTTTTCCGCAAGTTTTCTTTCACGCTTTGCTTTTTTTTCCATGAGCTTAGAGCCCTTGTTCGCGCCATATGTGTAATGGATCCCGCAATTGGAAATTGGCCCAAAATAATTATAATATTCTTGTTCAATTAATTTATTATTTTTGTCAAAAAGTATTTTAGTATAAATTTTCATATTGATTAATATTAATAGATTAACATATACCCTAATTAATTAATATGGCAATAATTTGAAAATTATTATTTTATACACTAAAGTTTAGATTATTATTGCCCCTATAGTTAAATGGCATAACGTGACCATGGTAAGGTTAAATTTCAAGTTCGATTCTTGATGGGGGCACCATTAAAATTAATTCTTATAAAATATTTTTCTAAACATAATCGTGATAATTATCAAAATAATAAATAACCCCATTGGTAAATAAATATCTGGAGAAAAAATTATATCAGCTATTTTTGGGGGCTCTAGGTTTTCACGTATTATTTTTTCTAATCCGCTACCAATTGATACTACTAAAAAAATTTGAGGAATTATCCCTAATAAAGTTGCTAATAAAAAATTTTTCACTTTAACATTGAATAGAGTTGGTAAAATACAACTCAGTTGCCAAGGAATCCCTCCGCAAAATCTGTAGATCAATAAATAAATAAATTCAGATTTTTTAAATTTAATTTCTAAATTTTGAAATTTATCAAGAAATTTTTCTCTAACAAAATCTTTTAAAAAATAATTTCCAAAAATATATAAAAAAGTTGCACCAATACTCATTCCTAAAACTACAACAATTGTTCCTATAATTTTACCTAAAATAAATCCACCTAATAATGCCACAGGAGATCCAAATCCAAGAAAAGGAAATACCCACAAAATTATTAAAAATAAAAATGATAAAGATAATAAAATTAAATTATTTTTTTTTAATTCTGAAAAAAATTCAATATTATCTTTAATAAAATCGTAAGAGGTTAACTGTTGGAATGTAAAATTTGTAAATAAATAATATAGAAATAATCCAACAATGGTTAGATAGAATAATCCAATAAATATTTTAATTTTACTATCTTTTTTCATATAATAGGTTCTAAAATTAACTGTACTTTATTATACTTATTTCTTATAACTACCGAAATTTTAATAACAATACACTTAATATGAAACGTACATGGCAACCAAAAAAACGTAAGTCTAAGAAGAAACATGGGTGGAGATCTCGTATGTCTACAAAAAAAAGACAGAAAGTTATAAAAAATAGACGGAGAAAAGGTCGTCGTAAATTATCTAAATAGTACAGGCTAATGAAAAGCCAAATTTCAAGTCTTAAAAAACAGAAAGATTTTAAATCAATAATTAAAGGGAAAAAAATAAATAATAAATATTTAACAATTTTTTTTAGAAAACTTTCTGATAAAAGTAATAAAAATTTAAATATTAGTTTTGTAGCAAAAAAAAAGTTGGGTAATGCAGTTAAAAGAAATCGAACAAAGAGAAGACTTAGAAATATAATGACTCAAATTTTAAAAATATCAAAAATAAATTTAAATTATTCTTATCTGCTTATTGCAAAGCAAAATATTATAGATGCAAAATTTTCCGAAATTAAAGAAGTTGTATTTAAAGATTATAAAAAAATAAAATGACAAAAATTTTTTCAAAATCATTAATTTTAATAATAAAAATTTACCAATTAATTTTATCACCTTTGCTAGGAAATAATTGTAGATATCTTCCTACCTGCTCACAATATTTTATAGACTGTTTAAAAGAATATGGATTTTTTAAAGGTTTTATAATGGGATCAAAAAGAATTTTTTCATGCCATCCAATTAAAATATTGGGTGGAAGTAGTGGTTTTGATCCAGTGAAAAAGAAAAGAAATTAAATGGATACAAAAAATGTTATTGCAGCAATTTCGTTAAGTGCAGCTGTAATTATTCTTTACAGCTTATTTTTTTTACCCACTCCTCAGAACACAAAAGTGGTTCAAACTGAGCAAAATAAAATTGCTGAAAAGGATTCTACAGAGGCTCCTTCGCTAGAGCAAAATGATGAGAATATTAAAATTTCTAGAGAGGAAGCTTTAGAGGAAAGTGAAAGAATATTATTTGAAAATGAAAATATAAAAGGTTCAATCTCATTAACTGGAGGTAAAATTGATGATTTAGAATTTAAAAAATTTAAACAAACATTAGAAGGTAAAGATAATGTTATTTTGTTAAATCCCAGTAAAGATAAAAATGGATATTATGTAGAAACAGGATGGGCAACAACAAATAAAAATATTGATATACCTAACTCAAGATCAATTTGGAAAACTGA
>CACOED010000007.1 GCA_902626245.1 uncultured Pelagibacteraceae bacterium
GTTGCTTTAAGTTTTTTTGTAAGTTGTAACTGAAATACAACCTGGTCACCCCATTTAAAGGCCATTTCACAACCAGCGAGATAAAATTCCCACATTCTAAAAAATTTTTCATCAAACATTTCTAATACATGTTCTTTTTTGGACATAAATCTATCTTTCCAATTTCTTAATGTATGTTGGTAATGAGTTCTCAAAACCTCTATATCAGAAAGAATTAATCCTGAATTTTCAACAGGAAGAGATACTTCGCTTAAACTAGGAGTATAACCTCCAGGAAATATGTATTTTGTTATCCATGGCTGAGGTGCTCGAGGAGGGCTAACTGAACCAATTGTATGAATTAACGCAACACCATCTTCATTTAAGAAATCATATACTTTATTAAAATACTTTTTATAAAAATTTCTTCCAACATGCTCAAACATTCCAACGCTTACAACTCGATCAAACTTTTCACTAAGTTGCCTATAGTCTGCAAGTCGAAACTCAACTTGATTTTCTAAATTCATTTCCTTTGCTTTTTGTTTGGCATATTTTAATTGATTTTCAGATAAGGTAATTCCAATAACTTCAGATTTAGTTTTTTTAGCTATATCGATAGCAAGTGTTCCCCACCCACATCCTATGTCTAGGACTTTTTGATTAGGTTTAAGATTTAATTTTTTTATTATGTGATCAATCTTATTATTTTGTGCTACGTCTAAAGTATCATCTTCATTTTTAAAATAAGCGCATGAGTATTGTCTTTTTTCATCTAAAAATAAATCATAAAATTTTTCTGAAATATCATAGTGGTGGGCTACATTTTCTTTAGATTTTCCAATTAAATTAAATTTTGTAACATGCCTATAAACTCTCCTAAATCTTCCTAATATATTTGTTATTTCATTGGTTGGTTTCCTTCCAATATTTTTAAGTGCAATATCCAAAAATTCAGTTAATGATCCATTTTCAATTACAATTGATCCATCCATATAACCCTCACCAAAGTACAAATCTGGATTTATTATAAGTTTCCAATGTAATGATTTATCTAAGATTTTAAGCTTTATTGGTTTTTCTTTTTTTGGCTTACCTATTAAGTATGATTTAGTATTTGCATCTACTAATTCAAATCCATCATCCTTAATTAATTTATTTAAAAAATTTAATAAATACATTTTTATTTAATTTTTAATTTTTATAATTAAAATCTATTTTTTTTAAATCTTCAATTAATTTTTGACAGTCTTTACTGTCAAGAATACTTAATGGAGGTAAAATATTGATATATGATTTATCTGATTTTGCCATTATAGAGTGAATCGCAGAAATCAAATTATATCTGTCAAATATAGTTCTTACTTTACAAAGTTTTTCATTTACACTTTGGTCCTTATTTTGAATAAAATCGTCATAAACTTTTCTTGCTAAAGTTGCAGTTATATTACAAGTTGCAGTTATTATTCCATCACATCCTAATTCAAGGCCTTTGAGCAATTTACTTTCTGAACCTGGTAAAATAGAAAAATTTTCTAACTTTAAATTTTCAAATAAATTATATGAACTATCTTTTACTCCAATAATCTGTTCTGGGAATTTTTTATTTAATTCCGAAATACAATTTTCACTAAATTTATAACCACTCAATTTTTCAAAATTATACAAAATAATCTTTGCATCAGGAACTTGCTCTACGATTTTTTCATAGAAGCTTATTGCCTCTTTATCTCCATAACTATAATAAGCAGGTGGCATAATTAAAAATTTCTTAAAACCTAATGATATAGCCACTTTCATTAAATTTATGGTTTCTACTAATGAATTAAGACCTGTTCCAATTATAAATTTATCCTTATTTTTATTTTTTGAAATAATGTTTAATAAACTTATTTTTTCACTAATTGATATCAATTGTGATTGTCCGGTACTTCCAAAAAAAACTACTCCATGACAACCTAGATTTATTACATTTTCAGCATGGAGAACAGTTTTTTGGATATTTAGTGATAAATCTTCATTTAAAATTGATAATGTGGCCGCATAAATGCCTTTAATTTTACTCATAATTAAAATTTATATAAAAAAAAAATATAGTAAAGATTATAAGTGTTAAAATGAAAATATTAGCAATACAAAATAGAATGGGTATTGGAGATATGGTTATTTTTTTACCATTTATTGAGGCAATATCAAAAAAATTTAATTTTCCAATTAGTATTTTAGTAAAAGAAAATTCTAAAGCTCCAGAGTATCTTGAAAAAAATAAGTATATTGAAAAAATTTTAATACTGGAAAGAAATAGTAATAGTAATAGTCACGATGGAATAATTGGTTCTTTAAATCTTGCTCATGATCTAAAAAAACATAAGTTTGATAAAGTTTTTATATTTAATTCTTCTTTAAGATTTCGCATTATATGTAAAGTAGCTGGTATTAAAGAAATATTTCAATATCCGTTATTTAAAAAAAAAAATCAACATTTGGTCAAAACTGCTCAAAGTTTTATAAAAAAAGAATTAGATATTAATATTGATAGTAAACCAATAATAACTTTAGAAAATTCTGTAATAGAAAGTGCAAAAAAGAAATATAATATAGAAGAAAAAAAAATTAATATTCTGCTAGGTATTGGAGGATCAGGACCAACAAAGAGAATACCTTCTTCTAAATTTTTAGACTTTATGAAAATGTCAATTAAAGAATATGATTGTAATTTTTTCTTAGCCACAGGCTCAAATCAAGGAGAGCAAAAAATTTTAAATGAAATTATGAACTCTGAATTTAGACAGAAATGTATACCTTTAGATAAATTAAAAATTATAGAGATTCTTCCGGTAATAAAAAATTGTAATATTGCTGTATGTAATGACTCTAGTTTCAGTCATTTATCTGCAGCATTAGATATTCCTACGATAGTTTTACTTTCTGATACACCCTTAATGTATGGCAGTTATAGTCCCAATATGTATCCAATAATTCCAGAAGGAGCAGAAACAGTTACACATGATACATTGGGAAAGGAAAGAATAAATCCTAATAAAATATTTCAAATATTTAAAAAAATTTTAAATTAACCTAAATCTTTTAATACAACTTCTTTCGCTTCATTTACTATAGACGATAGCCTAGAAGTCTCAGGGGAGATATCAGGATGAATTTTCTTTTGAATTTTAAGGTAAGCTTTTTGAACATCCTCTTTTGTAATTTTATTATTTCTTTCTAGATTTAATATTTTATAAGCCTCATCTATAGATAAAGATGACATATTTGAATTATTTTTATTAAAAGAGAATCTTCCTGAATTTCTTAATGTTTGAATTAATCTAAATAATCCTATTAGTTGAAACAAAGTTAGGCCTTTAAGCTTTACAATTCCAAGACTTAAAAGTATCAAAGGAAGAGAAAATAAAATCCTTCCTCCAAAAGCGAATAATAAAGCTAATAATATAGATATTGTAAAAATAATGAAACGCGCAGTTTTTGAAATTTTTTTTGCTGAGGTACTTGCAATTAGCCATAGCAGAATATAACTAACGACTAAAATAACAAATGCGTAAATTATAATATTCATATATCAAATTTATAAATGAAAATACCACAATTAGAAAAAAAACCTGAAATAAAATCTTGTCACAATGTAAATTGGGAAGATAATTATAGCTGGATCCATCAACCTAATATTCTTGAAGTTTTAAGGGATAGTTCAAAATTAATTCCTCAAGTTCGAAGTTATTTAGAAGAAGAGAACGCTTATACAGAGTATCATCTAAAAGAAACTAAAGATGTTCAAAAAAAATTATTTAATGAAATAAAAGGAAGAATAAAATTAGATGATGAATCTCTACCATATAAAGATGTGAATTATGAATATTGGGTAAAAACAACAAAGGAAGGAAATTATCCGATTAAATTAAGAAAAAAGATTGGTACAAAAATAGAGGAAGAAATTTGGAATGGAGATAAAGAAAAAGAAAAACTAAATACAGAATACTTTGGTGTTGGAGATTTAGAAGTGAGTTATAATGATAAATACTTAGCTTATTCATTAGATTTAAAAGGATCAGAATACTATACAATCTATATTAGGGATATCTCTACAAACAAATTGGTTACAGAAAAAATTGAAGAGACTAGTGGAGGAATAAGTTTTAGTTTAGATGATAAATATATTTTTTATTCAAAATTAGATAAATTTCACAGACCAAGAACAATTTATAGACATAAACTTGGAACCTCAGTTAAAGATGATAAATTAATTTTTGAGGAAAAAAGTGAAGCATTCACTGTTGGTATTGGTTTAAGTAGTGATGAAAAATATTTTTTTATTTCTACCTCAGATCATAATACATCTGAACAATATTATTTTCGGGTTAATGAAGAAAATCCGGAACCAAAATTAATTAAAAAAAGAAAAAGAGGTATTATTTATTCAGTAAATTCATGGGATGGCTATTTTTATAATCATACAAATGAAAATGCTGAAGATTTTAAGATTGATAGGTGTAAAGATTTATTAAATCAAAATTGGGAAAGTTATATCTCTGCAAAAGATGAAGTATTAATTGGTGGTTTAGTTTTCTTGAATGACTGGATTATTAGATCAGAAACATCAAATGCTCTAAGTAAATTATTTGTTAAAAATAAAGATACAAATAAAGAAGAAGAATTAATTTTTTCTGACGAAAAAGTTATTGTTCCAAGTGTTTCATCAATTCAAAAAGATAAAAATACTGATTTAGTATATTTGTCTTATTCATCTCCTAAAACACCTGGAAGGACTTATTTATATAATTTAAAAACCAAAGATAGAAAGTTGGTTAAAGAGCAGGAGATTCCCTCTGGTCACAATTCTGATGATTACATTGTTGAAAGATTAGAGTGCCCATCTCATGATGGAAGAATGGTTCCTATAACTATCACAAGACATAAAAAAACTAAAATAGATGGATCTTCAAATTTATTATTGTATGGATATGGGTCTTACGGTAATTCTATGTCTCCAGGATTTTCTTCAACAAGATTAAGTTTAATTGATAGAGATATTATTTGGGTAACAGCTCACATTAGAGGTGGAATGGAAAGAGGAATGAAATGGTGGAAAGAAGGAAAACTTTTAAACAAAAAAAATACTTTTGAAGATTATATCGCTGTCGGAAAATATTTAATAAAAGAAAAATATTCTTCCAATGGAAAAATAATTGGAATGGGAGGCTCCGCTGGTGGATTATTAATGGGTGCTGTAGTCAACCAAGCACCTGAATTATTTTTAGGTATTATAATGGCTGTACCATTTGTTGACTCACTCACTACAAATCTAGACCATAACTTGCCATTAACTGTCGGAGAATTTGACGAATTCGGTAATGCAAAAGAAAATAAAGATCATTTTGAATATATTTATTCATACGCTCCTTATAACAATATAAAAAAAATGGATTATCCACATATCTTGATAACTACAAGTTTAAGTGACAACAGAGTTTTATTTGATGAACCAGCTAAATTTACCGCAAAGCTGAGAGATCATAAAACAGATAATAATTTATTATTATTGAAAACTGAGATGAATGCTGGACATGGTGGAAAATCTGGAAGAGATGGAGCTATAGAAGAAATTGCTCTTGATTATGCTTTTGCTCTCAAAATATCTTCCAAAATTTAAATTCCTGATCTTGAAAATTTAAAATTCGTAACTAAATAAATTAATGAAGGTTGCCAAATGGGACTTTCAATAAATAAACTTGCTTATAAAAGGAGGATTTAACATGACAAGTAAGGATCTATCTATATTCAATTCATTAAGACCTTTTTCTATTGGTTTTGACGATATGTTTGACCAATTTGAGAGTATGTTGGGAAATGGGCATTTAACTATGCAATCGAATTACCCACCATATAACATAAGGAAAACTGGAAAAGACAATTACTCAATAGAAGTTGCTCTTGCTGGTTTTAGCAAAAAGGACGTTGAAGTTGAGTTTGAGGATAATTTATTAACTGTAAGAACTAAACAAGTTGATAAATCTGAAGATAAAAATGAAAATGGTGAAATAATTCATAAAGGGATTTCACAAAGACAGTTTGCTAGATCATTTACTATTGCAGATGATGTAAAAGTAGGTGGAGCAGAGCTTAAAGATGGTCTTTTGACAATTGCTTGTGAACGAATTGTACCAGAATACAAGAAGAAAAAACTTATTGAAATTAAATAAGTATAAACCTTGCTTGTGGGGACATCTCCCCACAAGTTTTTAATAATTTATTTTTTTGGTAATACGGCGTTCAAAACAAACGCTAACAAACCAGCAGGTATTAAACCTGTTGTAAGCAATAATCTCAATTTTATTCCTAAATCTGGAATATGTGCAACAAATTCAGGAAAAGCATTCAATCCTATCCCAAAAGATAAGGACAAAGCCAATATTAAAATATTTCTTTGGCTCATTTCAGATTTTGAAATTAATTTTATTCCTGCTCCAACAATTAATCCAAACATAATAATGGCAGCCCCACCAATCACAGAATCTGGCATAGCAGCTATAATTCCACCCAATTTTGGAAATAAACCTAATAAAATTAAAATTACACCAGCAACTGTTCCTACATGTCTACTAATAACACCTGTGAAAGCGACTAGACCTGCATTTTGAGAATAAGAAGTATTTGGCATAGCATTAAAAATTGATGCAAAAGCAGTTCCTACTCCGTCAGCCATTATACCTCCTGATAGTTCTTTGTCAGTAGCTTCTCTGTTTGCTCCGCCCATTGTTGTAGCACTTATATCACCTATGGTTTCAATAGTTGTTACTATAGACATAAACAACATTAGTATTACTGCTCCCCATACAAAGTCTATTCCATATTGCAAAGGCATTGGGAACGCAAACCAACCAGCGGCTGCAATTTTTGCCCATCTCACTTCTCCAAGTAAAGCAGCAACTATGAATCCAGCAATTATTCCAATAAGAATAGATGCTGCAGATACCATGCCTTTTCCTTTTATATTCGTTAAGAGCGCAACTATTAAAACTGTACCAGCTATACTTAAGTGATGCCAATTTGCAAATATTTCTGGTTTATTATTCATTAACCATACTCCTCCTCCAGCATACTTAAAACCAACCTTGAGAAGACTAAAACCAATCATTAAAACAACTACACCTGTTACTAGTGGAGGGAACATATGACGAATTGGTTTTAACATTCTACCAATCCATATTTGAAAAATTCCTCCTATAAATGCAGCCGTAAAAATTGCTCCTAAACCAAAAGCTTTGAAAGGTAACATTATTGGAATAAAAGCAAAACTTGTACCTTGTATTATTGGAAGTCTTGCACCTATATCCTTGTAACCAACCGTTTGTATTATTGTTGCTACTCCTGCAGCAAACAATGCCATTTGAATTAAAAAAATCTTTTCTCCAGTTGTTACTCCAAAAACACCCGCAACAATAAGTGGAACTGTTATGTTTCCTGCAAACATAGCAAACACATGCTGAATACCTAAAGGTATTGACTGATTGAGTGGTAATTTTTTATTTGAAGATCCTGAAGTTGAACTTCTTTTTTTTCTCATTTTTCCTCCTCCCTATTAATATGAGTAGGTTACATTTATTATATAGAATTGTAAAATTAATTAATCTTTTGATTAATAAACACTTGAATATTCGTAATATTTAATTCAAATTGGATAAAATAATTTATCTAAATACACCCGCTAGAAGTAAAGCCAACTATTACTCCATTAGTATTTATTTCAAATTTTCTTTCACAAGGAATTCCATATTTTTTTGTTTTATAAACTAAAATTTCATTTCCTAATTCGTTTATAAAATCTTCTGTAGGAGCTCCTAGTTCCAACCTGAGATCATTAACTGGTTTTCCAACAAACTGTCCATATCTTTCATTTTCTTTTTCAGCCACTTCGTCAGATTTTTTTTTTATTGTCTCACAACCTGATGAAAACAATAAAGTCGAAAATAAAATTATTACGAATCTTAATTTCATATAAAAAACTATATCAATGAAATGTGTCAAAAGATTAACTTTGAAGTTGTAAAAATTAGCAAATTAGTAACAAAATCAAGGTTTTTGGATGACTTACAATAAGATTTTTTAAATAGAATCAAATATTGTACGAAAAAATGGAGGTCTAATGTTAGATAACTACTTTAACTATAAAAAACATAGGACAGATTTTAAAACAGAAGTCACTGCAGGAGTGTCGACGTTCTTGACGATGGCTTATATAATGTTTTTAAATCCTGTCATACTTGCCGACGGTGGGTTTGATTTTGGCGGTGTTTTCACAGCGACAGCTTTAGCGGCAGCTTTAGCGTGTTTCATCTGTGCATTTTACGCTAAAACTTGGCCCATTGGACTTGCACCAGGAATGGGGATAAATGCATTTATCGCTTATGGTGTTTGTTTGGGAATGGGAAATACGCCAGCAGAAGCACTTGGTGCTGTTTTAGTTGCGGGTGTAGTCTTCTTAATAATTTCATTAACACCACTAAGAGCTTGGCTAATTAACTCTATTCCTAAAAGTTTAAAACTTGGAATTGGAGCTGGTATTGGTCTTTTTCTTGCTATCATCGGTTTCCAACTTATGGGGTTAACCGCAGATGATCCTGTTGTACTAGTAAAACTAGGAGATGTTTCGAATCCAATGTTATTATTAGGTGCAGGTGCATTTGTTTCAATGATTGTAATGGAGAAAATGAAGATTAGAGGAAATATAATAATTGGTATCCTTGTCTTTAGTGCAATAGCTTGGGTAACTGGATTAGGAAAATTCAATGGAGTTGTTTCTTCTCCGCCACCAATGACACATCTAATGACTTTTGATTTAGGAGCTGCATTAAGTGCGTCTATGGTAACGGTAATTTTTACATTATTTTTTATTGACTTTTTTGATACTGCTGGAACATTAACAAGTGTTGCTAACGTAGCTGGAAAAGTTGGATCTGATGGAAAAATTAAAGACATCGAAAAAGCAATGCTTTCAGACAGTGTATCAACTGTTGCAGGAGCAGTAATGGGTACTTCTACAGTTACTTCATATGTTGAGAGTGCTGCTGGAGTAAAAGTTGGAGGAAGAACAGGAATGACTTCACTTGTAATTGGAATTGGTTTCCTTTTATGTTTGTTCTTCAGTCCACTGGCAACATCTCTTCCTAAAGAAGTTGATGCTGCTGCTTTAATCTATATTGCAACTCTATTTGTGAGAAATATAACAGATATTAGTTGGGATGATGCTGCTGAAGCAGGTCCAGCTGTTCTCGCAATGATAGCAATGCCATTTACTTATTCTATTTCTAATGGAATAGCTTTGGCATTTGTTTCTTACGCTGCAATTAAGATTTGTACTGGCAAATTTAATGAGACTAGTCCAGCAATATGGGTTATTGCTGCACTAAGTGTGGTAAGTTTCTTAGTATCTTAAAAAGTAAAAAAGTTTTAGATTGGGCGGCCTTAGGGTCGCCCTTTTTATTTTTGGTGCTTATTTTTTATTTCTTCAATTCTTATTTCCTCATAAATCTCAAATGGCTGGACTATCCAAGGATTATCTTTTAACTTTACAGCACAAAAATCAGGTTCAAATGATGACTTTTGCTTTTTCCAAAGTGTAGCTGTTTTGATATCTTCAATTTTTCCTTTTATTGGTCCATAAGCTTTAAGCCAGTCTATACTTTTATTAAAAGTAATTCCTGTATCTGATAAATCATCACAAAGTAAAATTCTACCTCCCATATTTGGAGCAATTGAGCTCATTTCTCTAGAAAATACTATATCACCTTGTTCATCCTCTACCCCTTTACCGCTATACGATTCAACTGCTAAATATGCACATTTAAGTTTAAACACTCTGCTAAGAACATCTATCATTGGTGCTGCACCACGCATGATGCCAATTAATATTGTAGGTTTGTATCCACTATCCTCTATCTGAATTGCAAGTTTTTCTACAGTCTCATTATATTGATCCCAACTTACAATTAATTTTTCTGACATAATATTTATAAATTTAACTTTTAAAAATAAAAATTAAAACTGCAAGTAAAATTAAAGATACAATAGACGTTATTAATATATACAACCTGTGAATGTTTCTTCCTCTCAAATTAAAATAAT
The DNA here is from genome assembly GCA_902626245.1 of uncultured Pelagibacteraceae bacterium. Classification (GTDB taxonomy): domain Bacteria; phylum Pseudomonadota; class Alphaproteobacteria; order Pelagibacterales; family Pelagibacteraceae; genus Pelagibacter. Next base: position 10,117 of record CACOED010000007.1, read on the forward strand.
GTCTAGCGAAAACAGATATAATTGCTATTACGCATAAAATTAGCCAATTATACTTATGATAAACTATGAAACTGTAGTGGCCTGATAGCATTATAAATAAAACTAAAAAAGTTGAATAATTATTATGAATAGACCTTTGTTTGGCAGATAAAGATAAACTAAGGTCAAATTTTTTATTTCGTTTGCTACTATTAATTATATTCATTTGATTTGGAATAATTACTGTAAACACATTTCCAAACATATTAGTCCCTATAACTAAACCGACACTTAAAAATGCGAATTTTGGACCATAAATTTGTGTAAATCCATATGATAATAAAACAAGTAAAACAAAAATTGTTGATACAAATAAAATATCATTTTTAATAAGATTTGATTTACACAAAAAATCATAGACCAGCCATGAGGCTACTAGGGATAGAATGGAAAGTATAATTGCTGTTGAAGGAACCATATTTAAAACTTTTTTATCAACCATTAATATTTCTGGCCTATAATAATAAATAACCGCAAGTAATAAAATTCCAGTAATAAATGTTAAATAACTTTGCCATTTAAAAATTACTAAGCTTCTTATATAATTTGCAGGGGGAGAATTTTTTAATCTTGTTAGCTTATAATAGTAGCCAGAATGCATCAAATATCCTTCAGCATCAACATCTCTACTTGAAATATTTTTATTAAGCTTATTATCTAAATAGTTAAATAAAAAACTATTTCCCACCCATAATATTGCAAATAAAACATGGCCCCATCTTAAAGTGAGTTCCAACCATTTCATTGAGTAAGATAAAAATTCCATTAATATTTAATTTTGTCTTCTTTGTTTTCCCAAATTTTAAATGCTTCTAAAGCGTCATCTCTATGCATTTGTTGCATTTTTATTTTTCTACTTTCTAAATCTTTGTTAATTTCAGAATAAATAAACGAGTCGTCAAAATCTATAGCCTTTGCGTCTATTCTGGTGTTTGCATAAAATATGTTTTCAATTCGTGACCAATATATTGCAGATAAACACATTGGACATGGTTCACAACTTGAATATAAATCACATCCAGAAAGATCAAAAGTACTCAAATTTTGGCATGCATCTCTAATTGCAACAATTTCTCCATGTGCAGTTGGATCATTATTCATTGTTACTTTGTTGGAGCCTTCCGCAATAATCTTATTATTTTTTACAATTACAGAGCCAAATGGACCACCTTTGGATTTTGCACTTACAATTGAAAGTTCAATTGCTCTCATCATAAAAATATTTTTTTGATTCATAATTAATTTTTTTTTAGTTCTTTAATACTTAATAATATATTTTCAGCTGTAGCAGGAGCATCTAGTTTTGGTATTTTTTTATAATTTGAAACAGATGATATTGCATCTTTAATTGCAAAAAATACACTCATAGCAAGCATCAAAGGTGGTTCACCAGTTGTTTTAGATTTATTAACAACATTCTCAATATTTTTTCCTTCTTTATAAATTTCTACATTAAATTTTTTTGGGATATCGCTTACTGCTGGTATTTTATAAGTTGAAGGAGAAAAAGTAGTTATCTTTCCATTATCATTCCATTTTACTTCCTCCATAGTTAACCATCCTTGGCCTTGTACAAATCCTCCTTCAATCTGTCCAAATTCAATTGCTGGATTAATTGCATTTCCTGCATCATGTAATATATCAACTCTTTCTACAATATTTTCACCTGTTAAAGTATCTATTGTAACCTCTGACACTGCTGCTCCATAACAAAAATAATAAAATGGTCTTCCGGAAAATTTTTTTTTATCAAACTTAATTTTTGGGGTTGAATAAAATCCTGAGGATGAAAGCGAAACTCGATTTAAGTATGCTTCCATTACAATTTTTTTAAATTCAAAAGATCTATTTCCAAATATGATAGATTCATTTTTATATATTGGTGCTTCTTTACTAAAAATCTTATATTTATCTTTTACAAATTTTTCTAAATTTTTTTTTATCTTAGATGTAGCATTAAGTGCAGCAGCTGCATTTAAGTCAGTAGTCGATGATGCGGCACTTGCTGAAGTATTTGGTACCTTAGTAGTATTTGTTGATGAGATTTTTATCTTTTCATATGGCAATCCTAGTGAATTTGCTACAACTTGTGCAATTTTTGTATGAGTACCTTGGCCCATTTCTATACCTCCATGATTTAAATAAACACTACCATCAGTATAAAGATGGACTAAAGCACCTGCTTGATTTAAGTGTATTGTTGTAAAAGATATTCCAAATTTCACAGGTGTAATTGCGATTCCTTTTTTTTTTATTTTATTTTTAATATTGAACTTTTTAATCTCATCTTTTCTTTTTAAATATTTTGCATCTCGCACTAACTTTTCAAATAGTTCATTAATTATATTATCTTGGATTTTCATGCCATAATGGGTAATATTTTTTTTATTTTTTTGATAAAAATTATTTTTTCTTACTTCCAAGGGATCTTTATTCAAAGATCTAGATATATTGTCTATGATATTTTCAATAGCCATCATTCCCTGGTTACCACCAAAACCTCTAAAAGCTGTCGATGTAGATGTATTTGTTTTACAAAGATAATTTTCTACTTGTAAATTTGATAAAAAATATGCGTTATCTATGTGAAGTAGTGCTCTCTCATTAATTGCGTATGATAAATCTGGTGACATTCCACATTTGGAAACTAATTTTACTTTAAGTCCCTGAATTACTCCTTTGTCATTAAATCCAACTTCATAATCTGAAAAAAATTCATGTCTCTTGCCAGTCAAAATAATATCGTCATCTCTATCTAATCTCAGTTTAATTGGTTTTTTTGTCTTATAGGCTAGAAGTGAGCATACAGCTGCAGTCATAAAATTTGTTTCTTTTCCACCAAAACCTCCACCTATTCTTCTAACCAGAACTGTAATAGAATTGCTTTTTTGATTAAGTATTTTTCCGATAAGCTGTTGGGTTTCAGATGGATGTTGGGTAGAACTATAAACGATCATTTCATTATCCTCTTTAGGTATTACAAATGCAACTTGACCTTCTAGATAAAAATGTTCTTGGCTACCCGTAGTAAAATTTCCTTTTAAAGTATATTTTGAATTTAAAATTTTTTTTTCAGGATTTCCTTTATTAATTTTTCTTACATCAAAAAGTAAATTTTTTTTATTAAATGATTCTTTAAGAGTTACAATTGGTTTATATTCTTGATAATTTATTTTAGCTTTTAAAACCGCTTTTCTTGCTAGTTCAATACTAGTTGCTGCAACCGCAAATATTGGCTGTCCAAAAAACTCAACTTTATCTTTTACAAATATTGGGTCTCCATCAAAAACTGGTCCGACATCGTTGCGGCCTGGTATATCTAAATAGTTAATTACTGAAACTACGCCTTCACTTTTAATTACCTCATTTAAATCAATTTTTTTTATTTTCGCATTAGCTTTTTTACTCCATCCTATTGCTCCATAAAGAGTATCGAATGGTTCTTTTATATCATCTGTATACTCAGCAGCTCCAGTGACATGCTTGTATGCACTATCATGGGGTCTTATTTCACTTATATAATTATCACTATTCTTCATTGGTAAACTCTAAATAATTTTTTTGTTTTAGTTTCTATAAAAAATTTTACTAATAAATTTTCAGCGACTTCTAACCTATATTTTTTTGAGGCTCTCATGTCAGTAATAGGATTAAAGTCCTTTTTTAAAAAATTTTTTGCTTTTTCAAATATCTCTTCTGAAAATTTTGAATTTTTTAAAAAATTCTCACAATTCTTTGCTCTTTTTGGAATTTCTGCCATACCTCCATAGGCTATAGCTACATCTTGAATTCTTTGATCTTTAATTTTTAGATTAAAAGAAGCACAGACAGATGAGATATCATCATCAAATCTCTTTGATATTTTGTAGGCCTTAAAATTATGATTTTTATAAATAGGAATAATAATAGATTTTATAAATTCTCCTTTTTTTAATTTCGTTTTTCTATATTTAACAAAAAAATTATTAAGAAAAATTTGCTTATTACCTTTTTTTGTTTGAATTACTATTTTTGCATTCAAAGATAAAAGCAAAGGTAAGGTATCACCTATTGGAGAAGCAGTGGCTATATTCCCACCTATTGTTCCAACGTTTCTTATTTGAACAGAACCATATCTTTTTAGTATATTATTAAAGTCTGGATAATATTTTGAAATAAACTTTTCAACCTTAATAAGTGGAGTTGTTGAACCAAAAATAATTTTATTATTTTTTAGTTTTATAAAATTTAGTTCTTTTATATTATTTAAATTAATAATTTTTTTTATCTCTTGTCTGTCCTTAGTAACTTTCAATGACAAATCAGTACCACCACTTAAAAAATCAGAATCTGGATTATTTTGTATTACTGTTCTTAATTCGTTAATTGTTTTAGGTGCAAAATATTTTTTATCTTTATTCTCAATAATTATACTTTTTGAATGAATCTTTTTTAAAAGATTTATAGTTTTTTTAATACTTTTGTTGAATTCGTCAGAGTATTTTTTTTTTATACTCTTTGCTGCATCAATAATGGGTCTATATCCTGTGCATCTGCATAAATTTCCGGATATTGCATCTTTAATATCATCCTTATCGTTATTTCTTTTATTTTTCGACATTGCAAAAATCGACATAACAAAACCAGGCGTACAAAATCCACATTGTGATGCATGATATTTTGCCATCGCCTCTTGAACAGGATGGTAAGTGCCATTTTTTGAAACTAAATTCTCAACAACTATGAGTTGTTTTCCGTGCAAAGTAGGTGTGAAAGATATACATGAATTAATTGCCTTATATTTTATTTTTTTATTTTCTAGTTCTCCTAACACAATTGTACAGGCTCCACATCCACCTTCAGCGCATCCTTCTTTGGTACCAGTTTTTTTTAAATTATGTCTTATAAAGTTAAGTATAGTCTGATTTGGATCAGGATTTTCTAATTCAACTAATTTATTTTCATAAATAAATTGGACTTTATTAGTAATCACCTAAGAACCTCTATAAGTAGAATAACTCCAAGGAGAAACAAGTAAAGGAACATGATAATGTTGTGTGGAATTTGAAATTCCAAACTTAACGTCTACTTGATCCAAAAAAGGAATTTTAGGTACATCAGTTATTTTTTTAAAATAATCACCAACATGAAAAGTTATTTTATAAGTTCCCTCTTTAAAATTTACTCCTTCAAGTAATGGCTTATCTGATCTTCCATCATTGTTTAATACTATACTATTAAGTTTTTTTTCAAGAATAGGAATTTTTTTTGGATTTTCTATATGCCAAAGTTCCACTTTCATTCCTTTGCCTGGCATACCTGAATAAATATCTAAAACATGAGTTGTTAATTTTGTCATAAGATGAAATATTTATATACAATATTGAGTAATTAATAAATAACAACTAATATAAATTTTCAAAATGATGGATATTAAAAAAATTAATAATCTCGAGAAATCTGAATTTTTATCAATTTTTGGAAATGTATTTGAAAAATCAAAATGGATAAGTGAGAAAGTATTTAAAAAAAAACCATTCAAAAATTTAGAATCTTTTATTTCAGAAATAATTGCTATATATGAAAATAGCGACTATTTAACTATACTAGAAATTCTTAACTTACATCCAGAACTTGCTATCGAAAAAAAATTAACTAAAAATTCTGAAACTGAACAAAATAAAGCCAATTTGAAACAGTGTACTCCTGAGGAGTTTGATGAATTTAAAAAATTAAATATTGAATATAAAAAAAAATTTAATTTTCCATTTATTATTGCCGTAAAAGGAAAGAATAAAAATGAAATTTTAGGTTATTTTAGAAAAAGAATTAAAAATTCTTTAGATGAGGAGTTTTTCGAGGCAAAAAAGCAAGTAAAAAAAATTGCAACCTTCAGATTAGAAGAAATTTTAAAATAAATTTACTTATTTGATTTTTCTGAAACATAAAGTGCTACCGCTTCAATCTCTTCATATGTAAGAATGCCTTCATACGCTGGCATTACTCCAATACCATTTGTAACTGCCATAACTACTCTTCCAACATCTGGCTTGATTAAATTTAAGTTCGGTCCTATTTCAGCATTTGATCCAGCATCATTTAAAGAATGACAAGTTGCGCAGTTTCCTTTTTCTAAAAAAATATTTTTTCCTAGGTCTAATATTTCATTAGCACATAAACTTTGATTGAATAATATAAATATTGCCACAAAAAAATAATTATAATATTTCATAATTTACTTAAATTTAGTAATAATTAACCAAATTATTAATCTACTAAAGATATTTTTTTGTAGCAAGTATCAATAGTGTAAATTAAATATAATTATGAAAATTTTTGATTGTTTCATGTATTTTGATGAGGAGGTTGTCTTAGATTTAAGATTAAATACTTTAGACAGATATGTTGATTATTTTGTTATTGTAGAAAGTACCTTTACTCATAGGGGTGACAAAAGAAATTTAAAATTTGATCATAAAAAATTTGAAAAATTTAAACATAAAATAATTTATTTAACCTTTGACAAAGAGCCTGACGGAATAGAAGTTGTTTATGAAAATGATAATGAAGCCGAAAAATCAAAAAAATATATTCTTAATGCTGCCAAAAGAGAAAATGGACAAAGAGATTACATTGTAAATGGTTTACAAAATGCAAGTTCTGAAGATCTAATTTTAATTTCTGATGTTGACGAAATCCCAAATCTTGAGGAAATAAATTTAGATAATCTGAAAGAAAAAATTTTAATGTTTCAACAAGACATGTTTTATTACAAGTTCGATTTAAAATTACCAAATATGATTTGGTCCGGAACCAAAGGTTGCAGAAAAAAAGATCTTTTAAGCCCACAATGGTTAAGAAATATTAAGGATAAAAAATATTCTTTATTTAGATTGGATATAATTTTTTCAAAAGTTAAATACAATAATATAAAATTTATTAAAAACGGAGGTTGGCATTTTTCAAATATAAAATCTGCTAAAGAAATAGAATATAAATTGAAATCATATTTACATCATAGAGAATTTGATGAGGAGCCGCTAAGCATAGATCAAATAGATAGCATAATAAAGAATAAACAGGCAATTTATGACTTAAAAGTTGACAAGAAAGTTAATAAAGTTGGAAGTGGAAGTAAACTGATTAATTATAGTTTGGATAAATTGCCATTTTATTTAAAAGAAAATAAAGAAAATTATAGAGAATGGTTAGATTAATTAATACTGAATCGTTTCATTATCAATTGAGCGCCACAAGTACCACGTTGCAACTGAGCAATATGGTGTAAACTTTTTTCTTAAAAAATCTACATATTTCATTGGTGGTAAATATTTTTTTTTATAATTATTTGATATAGCTCTAAGAAGTCCTATATCTTGAACAGGCCATATATTTTGTCTATTAAAAGTAAAAAGCAATATCATTTCAGCAGACCATCTTCCAATTTGCCTTAAAGTTGAGAGATACAAAATTGCTTCTTCATCATTCATTTCTTTTATTAATTTAGGATTAAATGACTTATTTAAAAATTTAATTGAAAGTTCTTTTATACCTTTTGCTTTTTGTCTACTAAGTCCACATTTTTGAAGTTTTTGAATAGTAATTTTTTTTACTATTCTAGGATTAATTTTACCATTACAGGCCTCTTTAAATTTTTTAAAAACAGAGTTTGCAGCTACAACACTTATTTGCTGACCAATTATACTTTTACATAAAGAGAAAAAAATATCTTTTCTTGTGGTTAAAGTTTTATCTCTATATTTTAAGATTAAATCTTTCATAACTTTATCTTTTTTAGACAAATACTTTTTTGCTTTATTCCAATATTTGGGTGGCTTAGTCATGTCTTGGAATTGTAACTTGTTTTTTCAAAGTAATTTCTCTTCTAAAAATAATTATAGATGAGGTTATAACAAGAAAAGCACCAATCAAAGTTTTTATTGAGGGTACTTCATTCCAAATTAAATATCCAAAAATTATTGCAAAAACTAAAGCTAAATATTTTAACGGTGTTACTAATGATACTTCTGAAAACTTATATGATTGACTCAACCATAAGTTTGCTGCTCCACCTAATATTCCAATTGACATCAATAACATTAGATCTTTTATATCAGGCATAATCCAGCCGTAAGGTATAGTGAAAAAGCTTGCCAAAGTTATAGTGGCAGAAAAATACAGTGAAATTAACCAAACAGGTTCTGACGTAGATAATTGTCTAATAGTAATAGCCACATAAGACATGCCTAAACAAAAAATTAATGGATAAATAAAATAAATATTTAGTGAAGTGAAGCCCGGTTCTGTAATTATTATTATTCCAATAAAACCAACAATGACTGCTAACCATCTGAATAATCCAACTTTTTCACTAAGTAAAAAAATTGACAAAATTGTCGTAAAAATTGGAGCAGCAAATGAGATACTTACTACAGTTGCCAAAGGTAGGTTTCTTAATGCTGTAAATATTGCTAAAAGCGCAATTAAACCAAAAAAACATCTTAGAAAATGTAATCCTGGTCTTTTGGTATAATAGAAATTTTTAATTCTATCTCTTGGCATAATTAAAAAGTAGAGCAGAACACCAAAAAAACCTCTAAAAAATATTACTTGTCCTAATGGGTATGAATCTGACCATTTTACAACTAAATCCATTATAGAAAATGCGCAAACTGACATAAACATGTACAAAAAGCCTAATTGATTTTTGGAAAGCATAAGAATAACTTTAGATTAATTAAAACAATAATCAATGGAAATAGCGGTATTAGCATTAGGATGTTTTTGGGGACCAGAAATTAAATTTGGGAAACTTGAAGGAATTACAAAAACGGAGGTAGGTTACTGCGGGGGAAATAGTGCCTTAACAACATATAAGGAAGTTTGTTCGGGAAATACCAATCATGCTGAAGTTGTAAAGTTAGAATTTGATCCAAAAAAAATTTCATATGAAAAAATTTTACAATATTTTTTTGAAATTCATAATCCTACTACTCTAAATGCTCAAGGTCCTGATATTGGTACTCAATATAGAAGTGAAATATTCTATATAAATGAATATCAAATGAAAATTGCTAAAAAAATTATTGACGAAAAAAATAAAAAATTTTCAGGTAAAGTTGTTACAAAATTATCAAAACTGAATAATTATTGTAGAGCTGAAGACTATCACCAAAAATATTTGGAAAAATAATTTTATTATGCCTCTTGTAAGTACAGACTGGGTTGAAAAAAATATTAATAATATAAAAATAATTGACTGCTCTTGGCATATGCCTAACGTGAAGAGGGATGGACATAAAGAATATTTGAAAGAACATATAGAAAATGCAATATTTTTTGATTTGGAAAAAAATTCGTATCAAAAGACTGATTTACCACATATGCTTACAACTTTAAGTGATTGGGAAAAAATTGTTTCTAAAATGGGAATACTCAAAGATGATAAGATAGTAATTTATGATAATTCTGACGTATTAAGTGCATGTAGATGTTGGTTTAATTTTCTATACTTTGGTCACAATGATAAACTTGTTCACGTTTTAAATGGTGGACTAAGAAAATGGAAGTTTGAAAATAAGCCGACAACAAATATAATTCCAAAAATTAATCCAACCAAATACACTGCATCAAAAAAAAAAAAATTAGTTAAAAACATTGATCAAATTAATGAAAATATCAAAAGTGAAGAATTTAAAGTTATTGATGCAAGAAGTAAAGAAAGGTTTGAGGGAAAAATAAAGGAGCCAAGAAAAGGCTTAAGGAGTGGATCAATTCCAAAATCTATGTGTTTGCCTTTTAGAAATTTAATTAATACTGACAATACATTTAAAAAAGAAGATGAAATTTTAAACATTTTTAAAAATATTCTAGGAGAAGAAATAACAACAAATATTATATTTTCCTGTGGTTCTGGAGTAACTGCCTCTGTTTTGGCACTTGCATATTCTTTAATAAATAATAAATATATGCCAACCATTTATGATGGTTCTTGGTCAGAATACGGAAAAATTAAAATATGAAAAGAACAACAAAAATAATTTCAATAATAATTGTCTTCTTTATTATTATAGCTTCAGTAATAGTTGCAAGAACTATGATTGGAAACCATTTTAAAAAAAAATTTAGTAAAAGACCCCCTCCAGGTATTATAGTTACCGAAGTAGTCAAAAAAGAATTTTCAGAAAAAATTTTAACATTTGGAACTGCCATATCAAGTAAAACAAAATCTTTCAGAATTAAAAAGGAAGATTTAATTGAGGAACTAAAGTTAAATAATTTTGTCAAAAAAGGAGACATAATTATCAAATTAAAAAGTGGAAATATTATAGCACCTTTTAATGGTGTTTTAGGATATACTGGCTTAACTGATGATATATTTGTTTCTGATAGTACATTTATAATTACATTAGATGATAATTCAATTATCTATTCTGATATTAAAATTCCTGAAAATTATTCTTCTGTCATTAAAAAGGGACTTCCAATAGAAGTAAGAGTTTCAAGTCATAAAAATAAAATTTTTAATGGAGAAGTTGATTTCATCTCTAGTAGAATTAATGCTGAAACAAGAAGCTTATTAACAAGAATTAAAATTGACAATGCAAATTTAGAATTAATTTCAGGATCACTTCTTGAAGTAGATGTAAAATTAAATTTAAGAAATTCTCTTAGCGTACCAGATACAAGTATAATGATGGAAGGCGAAAAAGCTTTTATCTACACAGTTTCAGAAGACAATACAGTAAATAAAATTAATATAGATATTGGAATAAGACAAGAAGGTAGTATTGAAATTTTATCTGGGTTGAATTTTGGTGATATGGTTGTTGCTGAAGGACTAAAAAAAGTTTTTCCAAGAAGTAAAATTAAACCTATTAAAAATTAAATGTTCATAACCGAATTAAGTATCAGAAGGCCTGTTGTTTCATGGGTTATGTCATTAATTTTGATTGTATTTGGACTTTTTGTTTTTTGGAAGTTGCCTGTAAGAGAACTCCCATCAGGATTACAGCCACCTGTAGTACAGGTGCAAGTTGATTATTCTTCTGCTGCAGCACCTATAGTAGATCAAGAAGTAACACAAGTTTTAGAAGATGTAATTGGTGGTGCGGAAGGAATAAAAAATATTGACTCTAAGTCTGAAAATGGAAGAAGCACAATAAAAATAGAATTTGATACAAGTATAGATTTAGATAATGCTGCTAACGATATAAGAGAAAGAGTAGCGAGAGTTGTAGATAATTTACCATCAGAGTCTGACCCTCCACAAATACTTAAGCAGGCAGCTGGTTTTACTACAACAATGTGGCTAGCACTATCATCTTCTACGTGGAGTGATTTAGAACTTGGTGACTACGCTGATAGATACCTTGTAGACACTTTCTCAAGTGTAAAAAACGTAGGTAGAATTTTAGTTGGTGGACTTAGAGAACTTAGTATTAGAGTTTGGGTAGATCCCATTAAACTAGCAGCAAATGACTTGACTGTTCAAGAAGTTGAAAAGGCATTGAGGGGTGAAAATATTAGACTGCCTGCAGGAACTCTTGAAGCAAATAATATTGATTTAACATTAAACTTAGATAAATCTTACAATAGTATAGATACTATCAATCAACTTCCGATAAAAAAAACTAATAAAAAAGTGGTAGTATTATCTGATATTGCAAAGATAGAGTTTGGACCAGTCTCTGAAAAAACATTATTTAAAGCTCAAAGAAAAAACCAATTAAATTTAAAAACAGTTGGCATTGGTATTTATGCAAGAAGTGGTGCATCAACTGTGGAACTTTCCAAAGAAATTAAAAAAAAAATTATTGAAGTAAATAAATCGTTGCCAGAAGGACTAGAGTTAGAAATTGCGTTTAATAGAGCTACTTATATTGGAGCAGCAATCAATGAGGTTTATAAAACTCTTATAATTGCTTTTATTTTAGTTGTAATAATTATTTATTTATTTCTAGGAAATTTGAAAGCAGTAATTGTTCCTGCAATAGCTTTACCAGTTAGTTTAATAGCTTCATTTCTTGGAATTTATATATTTGGACTTTCAATAAATATTTTTGTACTTTTAAGTTTCATACTTGCCATAGGTATAATTACTGACGACTCGGTAATTATGACAGATGCTATTTATAGAAGAATTGAAAATGGAGAAAATCCTCTTGTTGCAGCATATAAGGGTTCTAAACAGATTACATTTGCAATAATTGCAACTACTTTGATCCTAATTGCAGTTTTTTTACCACTAATATTTATTGAAGGTATTTCTGGAACGCTATTTAGAGAAACAGCAATAGCTTTATCTTTTTCTATAGTAGTGTCATCTTTTGTAGCTCTGACTTTATCTCCAATGCTAGCTAGTAAATTTTTAAATAAAAAAAATAATAAAAATTTTATAATACTAAAGTTTGAAAAATTTTTCTTAGGTTTTTCAAAATTTTATCAAGAAACTTTGGAGCTATTAGTTAAAAGAACAAAAACGATTTCAGTTTTTATTATATTTATTATTATAGTTTCAGTTTTGTTATTTAATTTTTCAAAAAAAGAATTATTGCCAATGGAAGATAGAGGAGCATATTTAATTATCGGTTTTACAGACGAAGGTAGTTCTTTTGAATATACACAAGAGAAAGCTCAAGTTATAGAAAAAAGACTTACTCCATTGCTGCAAGCTGAAAATAGTCCTTATTCACGTTTTATTATGAGAGTGCCTGGTTTTGGAAGCTCGGCAAATTCATATAATAGTTTTATAATAATTGCTTTGTTAGACAACTGGAAGAATAGAAAACAAGATTCACAAACTGTTATGAGGCAAGCTATCGGTAAAATTGTTACAGTACCACAGGCTGTAGCTTTTCCAATATCTCCTCAATCAATAAGAGTTTCGAGTTATAACAAGCCTGTACAAATGGTTATATATGGAAGTACTTATGAAGAATTAGAAGCTATTCAAAAAGAATTGATTGGAAAATTGAGAAAGAATAGAAATCTATCAAGAATAGAGTCGGATTACTCAAGAAATAAACCAGAAATAAAATTAATAATTAATAAAAATAAGGCAAAAGATTTGGGTGTATCCACCGAAGCAATTGGAAAAAATTTAGAAACTCTTTACGGTGGTAAGAAGATTACGACATTTAATAAATTAGGAAAAGAATATCCAATAATATTACAACAATATTTATCCGATAGAAGAAATAAAGATGGAATATCGAAAATTTTTGTAAGATCTGAAACAACAGGAAAACTAATATCTTTAACTAATCTAGTAAATTTTGAAGAAAAAGGAACTGCAAAAGAATTGGCTAGATATAACAGACAAAGAGCAGTTACTATTTCAGCTAATATTTCTGAAAATTATACACTTTCAGAAGCAATGAAATATTTAGAAAATACAATGACTGAGGTATCCCCAAAAAGCCAAATTACATGGAAAGGAAAGTCAGAGGAAATAAAAGAAACAAGTAATGAGTTATTTATAATATTTGCATTAGCATTATTGACTGCATATCTAGTTATGGCAGCTACATTTAATTCATTTGTACATCCATTTATAATTATTCTAACTGTACCTTTGGCAATTTTTGGTGGATTAGTTTTTATTTTATTTTTAAATAGTTCTATAAATATCTTCTCTCAAATAGCACTTGTCATACTTATTGGTATATCGACTAAAAATAGTATTTTAATTGTTGATTATGCTAATCAAATTAGAACTACTGGAAAAAATATTGAAACATCGGTCAAAGAAGCTTGCAGTATGAGATTCAGGCCAATTATTATGACATCTTTGAGTACGATGATTGCAATGATTCCATTAGTAATTGGAAATATAGGTCCGGGGGCAGGAGAAGGTTCTAGACTGGCAGTTGGAGCTACAATTTTGGGAGGAATGATAATTTCAACTTTCTTTACACTCTATGTAACGCCAGCAATGTACTTGTCTTTAGCAAAAAATACTAAAAGAATAGATTCAATAGACATAGAATTAAAAAAAGAACTTCGTTAAAATAAAATATATTTATTTGTGCTTAAGACTTTTTGGCACTTAGAAAGTTGACTTTTATATTTTGAAGATTGTTTTTCTACCTTTTTTGCAATTAATATTATTTTATTATTATTTTTATAATTTTTGTAATTTCCCCAACCTTCATGATAAGCAATATATTGTCTAAAAACATCTTTGTTGGATATTTTTAATATTTGCGAAGTTTTATTTGTGTACCATCCAATAAAATCAACACTATCTTTGAATCTTGCTCTTGTAGCTAAAGGCTTGTTATTTTCTTTTTTATATTGTTCCCAAGTACCCTTGACTGCTTGAGAATAACCAAATGAACTTGAAGGTCTTTTATATGGAATAACTTTAAATAATTTTAATCTTTTTGGTTTTGCAAGCCAATCAAAATCTGACTCCATTTTTATAAATGCTAATTGTAAATGGACAGGTGTTCCCCATTTTTTTTCTGTTTTTTTAACATGCTTATACCAAAAATATCTTTCAGAAAATATTGAACAACTATCAGCAGTATTTTTGGGAATAGATGAACAGGCGGTTGAGAATAAAAGTAAAAAGATAAAAAAACTATTTAAAATCTGACTTTGCTTTTTCATTAAGCTCATCCATTTTTTTTCTAATATCTTCTTCTGATATATTTTGATTTTTTAAATCTTCTTTAATTTTTCTAAAAACATCTTCATCTCCAGCTTCAGCAAAATCTGCTTTGATAACAGATTGTATATATTCTTTTTCTTTAACTTCATCATAACCAAGAACTTTGGAAGCCCACTCTCCAATATATTTATTTCTTCTAGCGCTTACTTTAAATTGAAGCTCTTGATCATGCGCAAATTTTTTTTCAAAACTTTTCTCTCTTTCATCAAATGAACTCATTTTTTTCTCCACGTGTTAAATAAAATTAATATAAAAATAGATATCAAAACTCCAGCTATATTACCAAACAAGTCTGAAAATTGAAATGATCTGTTTGGTATAAACAAATGAAATAATTCAAGAATTATAGAAATTAAAATTAAGTATAAAATGATTTTTTTTGTACTTTTAGAATAAATTATTAAACCAAGAGAAGATAATAAGAAAAATGCGTAAAGATGGTTCGAAGATACTATAAAATTTGATGTTATTTGTGGTTGTTTTAAAATATCGTTATAAATTAAAAAACCCAATAAACTTCCAGGATAAATATATAAAAATATGAATATAATGTTTAAAAGATAAAATATTATTTTTGTCATAGATCAATTTATCTTATAATTAAATTTAAAGTATGAGTCATTTAATTTTAGTAAGACATGGTCAAAGTGAATGGAATTTAGAAAAAAAATTCACTGGATGGGTAGATGTCGAATTAGCTCCGAATGGTAAACTTGAAGCTTGTAAATCTGGTGAACTAATTAAAGAACTTAATTTAAATATAAATTATTTTTTTTGTTCCTACCAAAAAAGAGCAATAGAAACTCTTAATTTAATATTAAATACTCTAAGAATTAAAAATGATAGTATTATCAAAGCATGGGAACTTAACGAAAGACACTATGGCGCTCTAACTGGACTAAATAAAGATAATATGAAAAAAACTTTAGGAGAAGATAAAGTTTTAGAATTTAGGAGATCTTGGGATGCAAGACCAGAACCACTAAATAGAAATAATCCTTATCACCCTATCAATATCGAAATTTATAAAAATATTCCAAAAGATAAAATTCCAGATACTGAATCATTGAAAGATACTTACGAGAGAGTAATTCCGTATTTTGAAAAAAATATTTTAAACAAATTAAATCAAAATATAATTATTGCTGCTCATGGAAATTCGGTTAGAGCATTATGTAAATATTTATTTAATATAGATAATAAAAAAATTTCAAAATTAGAAATACCAACAGGAAATCCTCTGCTAATTAAATTTGATGATAATAAAAAAGTTAAAGAAGCTTTATATTTAGATAAAAAAAGGGCTAATGATTTAATTGTTTTTTAAAAGTTTATTGTAAATTTCAAAATCTGTAAGATGTATAAATTCCTCTTCACATTCAATTCCATATAAATCTTTTTCTTTCAACTTTTTATTCCAAATTTTCGAAATTGAAAAAAAATTTTTTTTATAACCGTTAAATAAGTTT
>CACOED010000008.1 GCA_902626245.1 uncultured Pelagibacteraceae bacterium
TTTCTTAATGGCATCTCTAGCTGTTTGTAAAATGCTTGCTTTCCAATTTTAATTGTTAAGTTTGATTTAGAGGCAATTGTTTTAGCGACTTTTAAAACTTCTTTATTAAGTTTTGATTTAGAAAAACATTCATTGATTAAACCAATTTCCTTTGCGTATTTTGCATTAATTGGTTCTCCTGTTAAAAGCATTTTCATCATTTTTTTTCTGCTAATTTTTCTACTAATAGCAACCATCGGCGTACTACAAAATAAACCAATATTAACTCCTGGTGTCGCAAATGATGCATCTGAAGTGCTGTAAGCTAGGTCGCAACTTGTTGCTAATTGGCATCCGGCTGCATACGCTGCTCCATGAATTTTCGCTATAACCGGCTTTCTACCTTCAACAATTTGTAGCATTAGCTTTGAACAGAGATTAAATAATTTAAGATATTTAGATCTTTTTCTTAAATTTTTAACTTCTTTCAAATTATGACCAGCGCTGAAACCTTTGCCTGCACCTTCCAAGATTATTACCTTGGTCATATTATCTTTATCAAGTTTTTTAAAAGTATCTAAAAGGGATTTTAAAGTTTCGAAAGATAATGAATTATAAGTTTTTGGGTCATTTATAACTACATTTTTTATACCGTTTCCTAGATTTTTTATTAGAACATTCATATTTTTTTTACTCGACCGGTAATTCCCTCTTCTTCTTTTAAATTAAATTCTTTTGAATTCAAATCATAAAGTTTTTTAATTCTTAAACCATTAGTATTTACTGAAGGTATATTTTTTTGTCTCATGCCCTGGTGCCGAGCATATACTGCTTTTTTTTTATTTACTTGGTGGGGCTGAAAATCATTTATATCTTCAATCATAAGATCATCTCCTTTTTGAATATAGCCATCTTTTATTGCGTCATTTAATAATTCTAAACCTTTTTTAGTTCTAACAATTACAGCATTGAAACCCTCATCTTCTCCTTTGGGTGAACCACCCCGCCATGTATCTAATGCAGCTAAATCAGAACTTTCACCAATTGCATCAGGACAAATTTTACATCTAAAATGAACTCTCCAAGTAGATTCTTCTCCCCAAAAAGAATTATATTCTTTATCATATTCTCTTCCATCTTTAGTTTTGATGTACATCTTTCCTGGATTTCCAAATCCTCTGTATCTAAAAGTGTTCAAATCTTCTTCTTTTACTTTAAAACTTTCTATAAATTCTTGTGACTTAGTAAACTCTGTAGATCCACCACAAACTAGAGTTAACAAATATTTACAAAATCTATTAACTCTTTCATCAGTTTTAGATAATTGTCTAATAGCACTAATATCACAAGGTTTACCAACAAATACAAAAGGTTCATTTAATTCGAGTGCTTCGTGAAATCTATCTAAGGGTGAAGCTGGTCCATATCTTGAGCAACTATTAGCATTTAATAAATC
This sequence comes from uncultured Pelagibacteraceae bacterium, assembly GCA_902626245.1. Taxonomy (GTDB): domain Bacteria; phylum Pseudomonadota; class Alphaproteobacteria; order Pelagibacterales; family Pelagibacteraceae; genus Pelagibacter. Next base: position 1,436 of record CACOED010000008.1, read on the forward strand.
ATCTTTATTATAACTAAACCTGGATACACTTCTCATTGGTTTATCTGGATTAGTAGCAGTGTGAAGAACAAAATTTATTTTTTTTTTCTCTAATAAATAGAGCGACAAACCATTTAGTAGACCACCAGTAGAACTTTGAAATCTAATTTTTTTATCTGTAGACCATGCATAAAACAAAGACAGATAATAACCCCAAATTAAATCATTTTTAGCTTTTTCGTTAATTTGTTCTTTAGGCAAACCTTCAACAATAATACCAGGACAAACATTTAATATTTTGTTAAATTTATCTGAAGAAATTTTTTTTAACTCCTTTGGTTCAAGTCTTCCTTTTGATGTCATTGAAATTTCAATAGTGTCTTTTCCTGTAATACTTTGACAAATTCCACAACCAATACATAAACCATTTTTTATAATATCATTTAAATTGTTTATTTGATTCATGTCTATTTTTTTGAGTACTTGCTAAATTTTGGTAGTTTGTCTGTAATTTTGTAAAAATCTGATTTAGTTGCGACAAATATATTTCTCATAGTCTTAAGTTTAGTAGGTTTGTCAAACATACCAGCAGCTATTGAAATATTATTACTATTTTTTGTTTTAAAAAAAATACTAGCACCACATTTATTACAAAAACCTCTTTTTGCATTATTTGAGGATTTAAACCATCTTAGAGTTTTTTTGTTTAGAAACTTTACGTCTTTATCATTTATATTTGAATAAGCTCCATATATTCCATGAGTTTTACGACACTGAATACAATGGCAGTTTGAAACATTTCTGTGTTCCCCATTAGTTTTAAATTTTACTCCTTTACAAAGACAACTTGCTGACAAAGAAATTTTCATTATTTTCTTATTTTATTTTCGTATTTTTTTCTTAATTTTTGAAGATTAACTAAATATTCGTCTCTTATGTTTGATAATTTAATGACTGATTTTCCTTTAGCCTGTTTTTTTGTTCCGGCTATTAATCTAGAAGATAATTTTTTTGATAATTTGGGGGCTTTAAGCTTGGTCCATGGAAGTTTAAGAGCAGGTCCAAACTGTTTTAACATATGTTTCATACCTGCATTGCCTCCGGCTAAATGAAAAGTTAAAAAAGTTCCCATTAAAGACCATCTCAATCCTGGTCCATCTTCTATTGCTCTATCTAAATCTTTGGTAGTGGCGTAACCTTCGTTAATTATGTGTAATCCTTCTCTCCATAATGCTTCTTGCAGTCTATCAGCTAAATAACCAGGAAGTTCTTTTTTGACGATAATAGGATTCATTAAAAATAGATTTATAAAATTTATTAGCTTTATTTAAAAAATTCTTCTTAGTTTTTTTTCCTGCAACAATCTCAACTCCAGGACACAAATAAACAGGATTAAAAGGATGGCCTATCATTGTTCGTGCTGGATTTTTGCACTTAGAATATATTCTTGTTGGAAGTAAACCTGAAGAACTAGATGATATTATAGCGTTAAGTTTTGCATATTTTCCAATAATGCTCATTAATTTTATTTTTGTTACGTAGTTTTCAGTAACACATTCTTGAATAAAATCTGCTTCTTTTACAGCTTCTTTTATAGAAGTTACATACTTAAAATTTTTTAGATTTATTTTTTTTTTATTAAATAATTTTTTTATATAAGGAGAGGCTCTTTTTAATTCTATGAATATTTTTTTTTCTATTTTAAAATCTTTATCATAAGCAATAACTTTTTTATTATGTGCAAGACATCTGGCAATCCAACCAATGCCTATTACACCGGTACCAATTACTGCTATTTTTTTTATCATTTAATCTGCCAAACCATCCGATCTAGCAATATTTCTTTCAACATGAATTGGTAATATTTTTCCGTATATTGCTTTCGAATGTTCGGGTGTATTTACTCTCCAAGGATCTAATACATAAGCGGGTATACACATGTATCTTGATTTATAACCTTCTATTTTTGTTACTCTGTGTAATGTGAATCTTCCTTTAAATATTTGTAGATCTCCTGGCTCTAACTTAAGTTGTTTAACTCTTGCTCTATCGCCATTTAAAACTTTTTTAACCTCATCAAAATTTTCATTACCAGGTTCTCTTATATTTGGACAATATTCAAATATTCCACCTTTCTCAGGTTTTTGTATCATTAAACTTAATGTAAATTCACAACTATCAAAATGCCATGGAAGAATTCCATTTGGTTGCATAACATTATAAGCGTGACAAGCTAGAGGATCTGCCCATCTATAAATTGGAGAAACTCCAAGACAAGCTGATACAAATTTTAAAAGTTCCTCTGTTTCATAAAGATATTTCATTTCTGAATCTTTTGAAAAACAATCTGAATTTAAATACCCGTTGTATCTATTCATAAAAGTTCTTTTTGGATGATCTTTTGGTAATTTGGGATCATCTTCGGCATATAAATAAGGATTTATACTTTCTTTAGACATATAAACTTCATCAAGTTGCTTTTCTAACTCTGAACTCATTATTTTTAAAGATTTTGGCAAAATAAAATTAGGAATTGTAGAACAACTAAATTGATTTAGTTCTCTTCTACATCTTTTAATTAAATTTTTAATTTTAGGGGAATTTAAGTCATTAATAGGATATTTTTTTAAATCTACTATAGACTTAAGTCTTTTATTCACTTCAATTCCCCATCCTCTCGCATTTTTGCTCTAATTTTTGTTGCTGAAATTTTTTGTATTTCTTCAGGCATGACTATTTCTTCTATTTTATACCCAACACCTCTTCCATAACATATATTTGTAATATTTGGCACTAATATAATTTTGAATCTTCCTTCGTATTTTGAACTTAACTTTTCTTCTATTTTTTTTTTAACTGTTTCGAAATCGAAAGGGTTATCTTCTACTCCTTGTACATCTCTTATTTGAATACAAACTTGACCAGTTTTTTTTATTATTTCTTCAAATAAAGCTAAATGACCGTCATGAAAAGGTTGCCACCTTCCTAGCATTTGAGCTGTTGGTTTTTTATTATCCCATTGATATGACATTATTTTAAGTCCTCCTTAATTTTAGAAGCCCATACCTTAGCATCCTGTGTTGTAACATGAAAATTAAATTTTTCTGGTTTTACAAACATTAGATTTGTATCTTCAAATCTTCCTTCTTTAATAGTGTCTACCCAAATTATATAATCTGCTGGAAACAATTCTCTTGCTTCTGGTGTTGGACAAATAAAATCAGCAATTACATTATTGCCTTCTTTTTTAAATTTAAGTGCCAAATCGGACATTCTTTTTGCTTGTCTTTTTCTACCTTCTTTAGAAAAATCCCAATCATTTGCAGCTTTTCTTATTTCGTCAGCATTTAACCTTTTACACTCAATTAATTTTGCCAACTCATTTGCTAAAGTTGTTTTACCTGCGCCAGGCAATCCCATAACTAAAATTATTTTCATCATATATGTTCTAAAGGATGATGGGACATAAGTTCAAGATTATTTTCTCCAACTAAATACTGTTGTTCCAGTTTAACACCCTCTTTACCACCTACTTTTCCAATATATGATTCAACTGTTATCGTCATATTTTTTTCAAAATAACCTTCTCTCTGACCTCCATCAGTAGGATATTTTATTTGTGGCCACTCATCGCAAAGACCAATTCCATGAATCATGCATGAGTATCTATTACCATAATAATCTTCAGGAAGTTTCCAAGATTTTTCAACAAACTCTTTAAAAGATACACCATTTTTAATTAACCTTACATTATGATTAATGTGATCAGTTGCCATTTTATATAACTTTTTTTGTTCATTATTAAATTGGTGACCCTCTACAAATGTTCTAGATATATCTGCACAATAGCCATAGGGACCAACCATATCAGTATCAAAGGCAACTATTTCACCACTTTGTATAATTTTATTGCTACTTTCTTGCATCCATGGGTTTGTTCTCTCACCAGATGAAAGTATTCTGCATTCAATCCATTCACCGCCATATTCAATATTTGTTTTATGTAAAATTGACCAAAGTTCATCTTCCGTCATGCCAGCTTTTAATTCTTCTCTCATTTTTGAAACACCAATTTCAGCAACTTCTATTGCAGCCTTCATGCATTTTAACTCTTCAGAAGATTTTATAACTCTAGCTTGTTCAAGGATTAATTTTGCGTCTACAACTTTTATACCGATTTTATTTAAAGCCAAAACCGCAGGTCCATTAATTACATCAATCGCTATTTTTTTATTTTTAAAGTAAGAATTTGACAAATCTTCAATTTCATTTATCCATTTTTTTAATTGTATATTTGCTTGGTCACCATTACTAAAATAATCCCAAGTAATTGCTGGTCTTATTTCATCAATTAATTTTAAATCTTTGGATAATACTTCGCAATTAAAATACTCATATAGTATTACTGGTCCACTAACTGGTACAAAACAATATCTTGTAAGATTGTGCATATTATAGACGCTCATATTTACAGTATCTAAGGCATATCTAATATTTACGGGATCAAATAATATACAAGCTTCTAAATTATTTTTTTCTAATTCTTTTTTAACTCTATCCAACCTATAAGATCTTAGTCTTTCAAAATTTATTTCATCTTCTCTTAACCTTTTTTTTGTAATGAAATTTAGATTTGGTTTAATGCTAGGATTAATTTTTCTATTAAACTTCATTTAATTAAAACATTTGTAATCCAACACCTGTTTTCGGATATGTATATAAATTATAATTTGCTGTAAGCTCTTCACCGGCTTTTATATCTTTAACCGATACCATAAACATATATTTTGCATCAGGTTTTTCACTTAAATTATAATACATATTTTCTCTATTAGTATCATTTTCATCAAACTTTTTTGCTTTAGCTTTTGTATCAATTGGATCACCAAAGTTTAATTTCGGTAGCATATTTGAAACCATTCTCATTACTGTAGGATCGTTTGAGTGATTGTAAAAGCCACCCAAGGGTGTTCTAATATATTTGTTTTCGAATTGCTCGTCTCTAATATGTGTTACACCAATAAAAGTGTTAGCTTTTATATTAGTGATGGCAAAAAGACCTAGTCCTTCGATTGGTGAATTTTTAATCGTTAGTTCTTTTGGCAAAGGTCTATACATAATTTTATATCAAGTTTGTAGCAACCCATTTGTGAAAATGGTGAGTTGGATTATCCATAATTGGAGAAAAATTTCCACCATTATATGCTGGAGAATTTCTTCCAATTTGCATCCTTTGAATTATATCAACATCTTCTTTTTGAATATCTTCCCATAACTTGTGATTTTGTTTTCTTAAAGATTTAAATCTATTTGATAAAGCTGCTTCTTCTCCAACATAGTAAATTTCCATATGTTCTAAAGTAAGCTCGTGGTTTATTGGCTCTAGCCAGTAAGAGTAAAAATGATCCTTATGTATTCCTAACATAACATTTGGAAATAAAGCTACGTATTCTGCAACATTTTCTTTATTTTTAGGCCAATTAGGAAAACAAGGAAATTTTTCTTTACCTTTTAATCTAGGGTTATAGACGACAGTTCCCTGTCCTGCAAATCTATTTGGTAGACCCTGAATATGATAGTGATCTTCAATTTTAGAATATGAGTTTAAACCTGGGTGAACCCAAGGTAAATGGTAACTCTCACAATAATTCTCAATTGCAAATTTCCAATTACATTTAGCTGTTAATTTAAAGTAACCATAATCATTAGAATGTTGGATAAGTTTTCTATCATCAAGTGGCCAAAATTTATTCCATCTATTACTTAATGGTTTTATATAATCTTCAAATGGAATTTCATTATTATTTATATTAATCATTATCAAATCTAACCAAACAAATGATCTAATTTTTTTTAAATTACTATTTGACTTCTTAAAATGCTCTGATTGGTGTTTGTTCATTCCACCAATATGAGGTGTAGCAATTAAATCTCCATCTAGATTGTAAGACCATGAATGATAAGGACACCTTATTACATTTTTAATTTTACCAGGTTCATTTACAAGCTTTACTCCTCTATGACTACAAATATTGTGAAAAACTTTTATTTTTTTTTTTTTATTTCTAACAATGAGAATTGGTAAACCTAATAAATCAAACGGTTTAGCGTCTCCCTCATTTGGTAAGGAACTTGCAACACCAATTACTACCCATTTATCCTCAAATAATTTTTTTCTCTCTATTTGAGTATACTCCTTGCTTGTATAACATTCATTAGGAAGACCGTGTGCTTTATTAATTTTTTTTTTTACAACATCTAATTTTTTTTTGTTAATAATATTATATATTTCAGACATTATTTTAAAACCTCATAAAGTCCTAGCCATGCATTAACATCTTTGCTAGCAATATAGTTTGATTTAAAAAATTCTATTTCTTTCCATTTATTGTCTTTACTAAGTTGATCTATTTTTTTATCAAAACCATACTCTTCATGAATTCCTTCGTTAATTGTAAAACAAATAAGACCTTTACTTTTGGTTATTCTTATAAATTCATCTAATGCGGGCGGTTTCACATGGCCAAATGTGAAAGTACCTACGCACATTACTGCATCATAAGAATTATCTTCTTCTTCAATTATTTTATTTAAATCAACTTTACTTAGCTTTTGATATAGACCCTTTGGAACTAAATCTAATAATTTTTGAGAAAGGTCTGCCCCATAAAAATTTGAAAATCCATATTTTTTTAATTCAACACCTACCAAACCTGTTCCACATCCTGCATCATAAATTTTGGCTTCTTTGTTTTTTTGATACTTAACAAATACTTCTGAGGTTTCTTTAGGTCCAGTATAATTCCAATCAACCATATCCTTGTCATATTTGTTTCCTTCACCCCACTCGTCATAGTATTTCATGACCTCATCAGTTTTTTTTAATTTATAAATTGGTACCTTATTACCTACGTCTTTTTGTGCCATTAACTCCTCATTTTTTGTCCAGTTGGATCATAAAGTGGCTCTTTGATTATTGAACAGTTAAAAAAGTCACCGTTTATTTCAACTTGTATGCCTTTTTCAGATTTTAATTCATTTTGATCTATATAAGAAAATGCAACACTTTTGTTGACAAAGTGTGCAAATCCGCCAGATGTTATATATCCGATGCTTTTGTCTCCTTTTAATACAGCCTCATTAAAAGTCACATCAATATCATTTGTTTCAACAATTAATGGGACTAATTTATTGTTACTTTCATCTTTTTTTGCTCTATCTTTTCCAATAAAATCTTTATCCCAATTTATAAAAACATCTAATCCAGTTTCTTTAGCAGTAAAATCTGGACGATAATCAAGTGTCCAAGCCCCCCAATTTTTTTCTAATCTCATAGACATTAAAGCTCTTCCACCAAATGGTTTTATATTAAATTCTTTTCCTGCGTTTACCAATTCTTCATACAACTTAAGCTGAAAATGTGGGGCTACATAAATTTCATATCCAAGTTCTCCTGTAAAAGATATTCTATTAATAATAGCGGGAACCCCTGCAACAAACATTTTTCTAGAATCTCTAAATTTAAAACTTTCATTAGAAACGTTTTCTCTAACAACTTTTTGTAAAAGATCTCTAGATTTTGGACCCGCGATACTAAGGCCATGGAATTCATCAGATCTATTTTTGTATTTTAAATTAAATTTTCCTAAATGACTTTCAAACCATCTTCTATGCATTTCTTGAGCTGCTCCTGATCCAAAAACCATAAATTCGTTTTCATCCATGCATGCAACTGTTAGATCTCCATAAAGTTTTCCTCTATATGTAAGCATTGGTGTTAAAGAAATTCTTCCAGGCTTTGGTAATTTTCCAGCCATTATATGATCTAAAAATTTTCTAGCATCTGGACCTTTGAATTCATGTTTAGAAAAATTAGCTACTTCAGTTATGCCTAAATTCTCTCTAACATTTATTACTTCTTTTGAAACATAGTTGTGAGATCTTGATCTTTTTATTGTTGGTTCTTCATATGCATCTTCTTTGTTGTTAGCAAACCACAAAACATTTTCTAAACCAAAGGAATCTCCCATTACTGCTCCTTGATTTACAAACCGATCATATAAAGCTGTAGTTTTTTGTTTTCTACCTTTTGGTAAAGTCTCATTAGGAAATGTCATTATAAATCTTCTTTCATAATTTTCAGAAGATTTAATTGTTCCATATTGCGGAGAGGCATAGTCTCCAAATCTTGCAACATCCATCGCCCAAACATCTATTGAAGGCTCACCATCGATAATCCATTCAGCTATACATTTCCCAACACCACCTCCTTGGCAAAACCCTGCCATAACACCAACTGCAACCCAATAATTTTTCATTCCTGGAACAGGTCCGATTAAAGGACTTCCATCTGGACCAAAAGTAAATGGTCCATTTACAATGTTTTTTATTCCAGCTTTTTCTAATGCAGGCATTCTTTCAAATCCAATGGCTAGTCTATCTTGAATATTATCTAATTTTGGTTCTAAAAGTTCATGCCCAAAATTCATTGGAGTTCCTTCTACTTTCCAAGGAGTAGACTTTTGCTCATATGTGCCAAGCAACATACCTTTTCCCTCTTGCCTAAAATAAATATTACCTTCAAAATCTGTACCAATTGGAAGTCTTTTATCTCCCAACGCTTCAATTTCTGGAATAGCTTCTGTGATTAAATAGTGATGTTCCATTGGCTGTACAGGTAAATTTAATCCAGCCAAATTACCAACTTCTCTTGCCCATAATCCTCCAGCATTGATTACAATCTCAGCATTAATATTTCCTTTATCAGTGACAACATTCCATGAGCCATCCTCTTTTTGTTTTGTGTCTTTAACAACAATATGAGTATAATATTTTCCACCATGAACTTTGGCGGCTTTAGCAAAGGCATAAGTTACTCCTGAGGGATCAACTTCTCCGTCTATTGGATCCCATAATGCTAATTGATATCTAGAGGGATCAATTAATGGGTTTTTCTTTTTTACTTCTTCAAGAGAAATAAACTCCTGATCTAAACCCATATATCTAGCTTTCGATCTTTCTCTTTTTAGATATTCGGCCCAAACATCATTTGAAGCTAAATAAAATCCTCCACTTGGTTTAAATCCACAAGAATGTCCTGACTCTTTTTCTATCTCTTTGTATAAACCTATTGTATAGGCCATCATTCTAGAAATATTTGGATCATTAGAGATCACATGAACGTTACCAGCCGCGTGCCAAGATGAACCTGATGTAAGTTCACTTCTTTCTAATAATACACAATCTTTTAAACCAAATTTTGAAAGATGATAAAGTATTGAACAACCAACTACACCCCCTCCAATAATTACTACCTTGGCATGTTTTTCCATTAACTTCCTTTATAAAGTTTTTGCGGCGTCAGTATTATGTTTTTTTAAAGAAGAGTCAGTTCCATGTGCATAATGCTTAGACATATCTGGATAGTATTTATAAGAAATTGGTTTTCTTCCTAGTGCAACTGCCATTTCTCTTACATGGTGAGGTTCAGCGCCACAACATATTCCAATAAAATTAACTTTCATATTAGAACATTTTTTTGCAAACTCTGCCATTTCAAATCTATTGCAATATAGATTATCCAAAGCTACTGGGAATGCATTTCCACCAGGAATACAATCACATCCTTCATCAACTTGATTTAAAAATCCAGGACGTTGTTCAGTTGTTCTATATGGAACAGGTAGTGCTGCTACATGACAAGAAACAGACTTTCTAATTTCTGGCAAAAGTTTCATTGTCATTTCTGGACCTCTAAAACAATTTGATCCAACAACATCAGCTCCATGATCCTCTAATATTTTACAACCATCACCTGGGCTTATACCATCTCTAAGTCCACCAGCACTTCTAAATGCATAGTTGCAGACTGCAATTAATCCAGCATCTTTAATTGCTTTAAGTGCAATTTTCATTTCTTCAACCCAAGTAATTGTTTCTGCTATAACAAAATCTACTCCCGCATCTTTTGCCCATCCAACTTGTTCTTCGAACATTTTTTGACATTCGATATTACTTTTTTTATCATTAGGATCATAAATATTTGTATTTGCAACATTACCAGCAACCAATAAATTTAAATCTTTAAATTCATCTCTGGCATCTTTAGCAATTTTTAAAGCATTTTTTTGTAATGACTCTAGAAGATTTTCCTTACCAATTATTCTTAGCTTTTCTCTATGTCCATAATAAGTAAATGCTTGTACTACGTCACTTCCGGCTCTAATAAATTCTCTATGTAATTGTGAAACTACTTCTGGATGTTCTAAAACAACTTCCGGAACAAATGCTCCTGCTTGTAAATAGCCTCTTCTTTCCATCGCAAATAAATAGCCTTCAGCACAAAGAACTGGACCTTCGTTTAATCTTTTTATTAAATCTTTTTTCATAAATTTAATTTTAATCTTAATTTTAAATTAAAACCTTTGCAAAAACATTTTGTCTACAACTGTTAGTTGAATTATATTTGCATTTTTTTTTTCAATATGTTCTGATGTTATTTTAATTAATTAAAAGGAAGATAAATAATGAAAATAAGAAATATAATTCTTTCAGCTCTTGTAGTTTTAGGTTTCACTTCATTTAGTGGTGTTGCTAACGCAGGATGTGGAAAGCTGGTTATTGCAGAACAAAACTGGGCATCAGCTGAATTGATGGCTAACGTAGATAAGATCATTTTAGAAAAAGGATATGGTTGTGAAGTAGAATTAGTTCCTGGAGCAACTATGCCGACTTTTACTTCAATGAATGACAAAGGAACACCAGACATGAACCCTGAACAATGGGCAAATGCTGTATACGAACCTTTAAAAGTTGCTGTAAGTGAAAAAAGAATATTCGTAGCGAATAAAGCTCCGATTACTGGACTTGGAGAAGGTTGGTGGATAACTCCTGGAACTGTAGAAAAATATCCTCAAATTAAAGGAATGACAGCTCTTGAAATACTTGAGCATCCTGAATGGTTTCCTGACAAAGAAGATCCTTCTAAAGGTGCTTTTGTAGGTTGCCCTGCTGGATGGGGATGTCAGTTAGCAAACGCAAATTTATTTGTTGCTTACGAAATGGAGAAAAAAGGTTGGACTTTAATTGATCCAGGTTCTGCTGCAGGTCTAGATGGAACAATTTCAAAAGCATCAGACTCAGGTAAACCGTGGTTTGGTTATTACTGGAACCCAACTTCAATGGTTGGAAAATATGGATTAATTCCAGTTCCTTTTGGTGTAGATTTTGCTGGAAGAGATAACTGGGACAATTGCATAATGAAACCCGCTGGTGAGTGTGCAAATCCAAAACAGACTGCTTGGACAAAATCAGAAGTTAATTCACTTATTACTAAAAGTTTCGTAGACAAAGGTGGAAAAGAAGCTGTAGCGTATGTTGAAAAACGTACTTATCCAGGTGATATTATGAACGGAATGCTTGTGTATATGGCAGACAACCAAGCAAAAGGTTCAGATGCAGCAGTTGAATTTTTGAAAAAGCATGAGGACCTATGGAGTAAATGGGTATCTTCATCTGCTAAGAAAAAAATCAAAGCTGGTCTTTAAACTATAATTTATTTAACGAGCCTATTGTAAAATAGGCTCGTTAATTTTTTAGGAATTAAATGGAATTGTTTACTAAGTTTCCTGTTATGGAGCGTTCAGCGCTTGCTGAATTCAGAAAAAGTATTGATTTTGCTTTTAGAGATTTTTCAAGATCATATGGCGATGGTATAGAATCATTTTTTGATCCATTATTATATTTTTTGGTATGGTTAGAAAAGTTAATGATCAATTCTCCATGGCCAATAATAATAGGTATAATTTGTGGCTTAGCATGGATTGCATCAAAAAACTGGAAACTTGTTTTAGGAGCAGCAATATCTTTCTTTTTAATAGGTTATTTTGGAATGTGGAAAGATTGCATGGCTACAGTAGCAATCATAACCGTATGCGTTATAATTTGTATGGCTTTAGGAATACCTATGGGTATTATAATGGCTCGTTCTAACAGGGCTGAAAGAACAATATTGCCCGTTTTGGATATGATGCAAACAATTCCAAGTTTCGTTTATTTAATTCCAATACTTATGTTGCTAGGTATTGGTAAAGTTCCTGGTTTAATAGCTATTTGTATATATGCAGTTCCACCTATAATAAGATTAACAAACTTAGGTATAAGAGAAGTGGATAAAGAAACAATAGAAGCAAGCGAAGCTTTTGGAGCTACAAAATTACAAAAATTAAGAACTGTACAAATACCCTTAGCTCTTCCAACTGTTTTTGCTGGCGTTAATCAAACAATTATGATGGCTTTAGCAATGGTTGTTATAGCTTCAATGATTGGGGTAAAAGGTTTAGGTGTTCCTATTTTAAGAGCTGTTTTAAACCAATATCTAGCTTTAGGTTTATTTAATGGTTTAGCAATTGTCGCTTTAGCGATAATTTTTGATAGAGCGGCTCAAGAATACGGTCGAAGGATACAGAAGCATAGAGGAATAAAAAGATAAGCTGACCAATTTGTCTCTTCGATTTTTATAGACAGTCTTTTCAAAATAAATAAATATCCCTGAATGAAATTTTCTTTAGAAATTGGACCTAAAACTGACTTAGATACTTTGCCTTCATTGAAGGATGTATATGTAACGATGCTACCTGGTGGAGATTATAAAGAAACATCTGATCAAGCAGCTAAATTAGTCAAAAAAGGCTATAATCCAATCCCCCATTTTCCCGCTAGATCTATAGAAAATGACCTACAACTAAAAGATTTTGTTAATAGATGTAAAAATGAAGGTGTTAAACAAGCTTTGGTTATAGGGGGCAGTAGAGATCCAATTGGAAAATTTGATAGCTCAATTCAACTTCTAGAGACAGGGTATTTTGAAAAGATGAAGGTAGGAATCGCTGGACATCCTGAGGGGAGTCCTGATATATCCGATTCAAAATTAGAAGAAGCTATGAAAGATAAAAAGCCTTATGCGGACTATATAGTGACTCAGTGGTTATTAGATCCTCAATTAATCGTAGACTTTATTTCTAAACAAACAGTACCAGTTCATGTTGGAATTACTGGACCACTAAAAATTACTAGCTTAATTAAGTTTGCTAATATTGTTGGTGCAAAAAATTCCATAAACTTTCTTAAATCTAATTTTAGTAAGGCGTTAGATTTATTGAAACCTAAAGACCCAAATGACTTAATTGAGAAAGTTAAATCGCATACTGATTTCTTCCACATTTATACATTCGGCGGCTTGAAGGAAACAAACAAGTGGTTGATGGAGAACAAATATGTCTAATGAATTTGACTATACTAAACTAAAACATGTAACTTCAGTTGATCAGTCAGATCGTGAAGTTCCGTATAACTTAAGACAAAGTGGACCAACAAAAGTTGAAATGTTAATTTCAACAAGAGTAAGAAAGTCCCCTTATTGGCATTTATCAATGCAAGCAGGTTGTTGGAGAGCAACTGTTTATAACCGAATTTACCATCCAAGAGGATACGTAAAACCTGAGGATGGTGGAGCTATGGTTGAGTATGACGCAATTGTTAATCACGTAACAATGTGGAATGTTGCTGTTGAAAGACAAATTAGAGTCAAAGGTCCTGATGCAGAAAAATTTACTGATTATGTAATCACAAGAGATGCAACTAAAATTTCTCCTATGAGAGCGAGATATGTAATTTTATGTAACGCTTATGGAGGAGTTTTAAATGATCCAATTCTTTTAAGAATTTCAAAAGATGAATTTTGGTTTTCTTTGTCAGACTCTGATATAGGTATGTACTTGCAAGGAGTAAATGCAGATGGAAGATTTAATTGCACAATTGAAGAAATAGATGCTTGTCCTGTGCAAATTCAAGGTCCAAAATCAAAAGCTTTAATGAAAGACTTGCTTGGTGATCAAGTAGATCTAGATAATATGCCTTTCTATGGTTTGGCCGAAGTAAAAGTAGCAGGAAAAAGTTGTGTTATTTCACAATCTGGTTTTTCAGGAGAAGCTGGATATGAAATATATTTAAGAAATGCAACTTTGTATGCTGATGATATGTGGAACGCAGTCCTTGAAGCTGGAAAAAAACATAATTTAATGGTTATTGCTCCTGCTCACCACAGAAGAATACAAGCTGGTATTCTTTCATGGGGTCAAGACATGGATCATCAACATAATCCTTTTCAATGCAACCTAGGATATCAAGTTTCGTTATCTGGAAAAGGAGAATGGAATAAAAAAACAGACTATGTTGGAAAAGATGTATTAGAAAAAATGGGTGATGAAATTAAAGCAGGAAAAAAACCCTATAAACTTCAACTAGTTGGACTTGAATTAGGAGGAAAACCAATTGAAGAATATGCTCCTGATTTTTGGCTAATTTCAGGTGAAGATGGTGGAGATCCGGTTGGATTTATAACCTCTCCTTGGTACCATCCTGAGAAAAAACAAAATATTGCAATGGGATATGTTCCATTTGATGGAACTTTAAATGCTAATGGATTTCCTAAAGGTAAGGTAGGAACTAAATACAAAGTTCATTTGCCTTCTAAATATTCTGATACTCCTGGAGTTCCTGTTGATGCGGTAGTAGTTGACATACCATTTAAAGAGTCTTTCAACGCAAATACTCGAGAAGTAGTAAAGGGTTAAGAATTTTTAATAGGGGGAAGCAAATGTTTCCCCCTATTTATCAGTTAGATATTTTTATGTTTGCACAATTTTTGAGTATTGTTTTTAGTTCGATAAAACTAGATAAAAATTTATATAACGATAATAAATTTTTTGGTGAAGCTGGAATATACTTTTCTGGACTGATAATGATTCTAGATGGTATTGCAGGAGCTGTTGCTGCAAACTCAATAGTTAAAACTTCTATTGGTATTTCTGGGTTAACTGCAATTTTAACTTGGCTAGTTTGGACAATTTTTATTTATGTTATAGGAGTTAAATTATTTTCTGATAAAGAAACTAAAGTAACTTTTAGAAAGATATTAATAGCTGTTGGGTATGCTCATGCTCCTGGGTTGATAAGATTTTTTGCTGTCACTCCTGAGTTTGTAATTCCAATTATATTTTTAACTCAATTTTGGATTTTTGCGTCTTTAATAATTGCTACTAAAGAAATTCTAAATTTAAAATCCAGCTTTAAAGCTTTTGGAATTGTTTTTTTATCTTTTTTAATTATAGTATTCTTATCTATTTCATTTGTCATGAGCAGAATAGATACATTGCCTATAAGTAATATTAGTTAAAGTGGAAATAAAGTTTTTGAAAGCTTACAAGACTTGCAAAGTTTATATCCTGAAAGAATTAAATTTTCAGTCACGCTTTCGTCTATATTTTTACATTCTTCACAAATATCATCTAATTCATTTTCAATTATTTTATTTTTATCTGAATCTTCAATCATTATCTGTTAAACCAGCCCCTGCTGCACCTATTTTTAAAGAATCAGTTTCTTCAACAAAAGTATCCTCTGATAATTTATAAAGTTCTTTCCACTCAATTTCGTTAAATGAATTATTATTTTCTAAAAAACTAATATTTATACTATTGCAATTTTTTAAAATTTCATTTTTTAAATAATTTGAATATATGGATTGGTTTAAATTAAGTAAAAATTCATTATCATCAATTTTTAAATAAATTTTTTTTCCTATAATCTCAGATGCCCTACTTGCAAATGGTAAAAATAATAACGGAAAAGCAATATTTGATATTTGAATATTGTGTTTCTTATCTAACAAATTTATCTGATCAATAAAATTTGTGCCTAAAATAATTGGACAGAAAGGATATTTATTTGAATTATTAATATCTGAAATTAAAGCTATTTTTTGGTAATGATTTTTTTTATAATCTTTAAGATATTTGTTTAAATTTTTAACTCCTGCTAGTCCAAATAATTCTAGCAATCTCATATTTTTTCCTACTTCTTCCGCAATGCCCCAAGAAAAGCCGACACTTCTTGTTGCTCTTTTTGAAGTTGTGTCTATTTCGCTTAATGTTTTCATTATTCTAAAGAATTATATACCCAATAATCATTAAATTTTTTAAGTTCATCTGGTAATGGTGCACCTTGGAACATGCTTATTCTTAACCACTTATCTGATTTAGGATCAAATTTTACCGCTCCAAAAAAAGATAATTTTAATCTCAACATATCTATGGGCATTAAATTAGATCCTATAGTGTTATCTTGAATTTCTGAATATGGAAATTTTTCTGATATAAATGCTCTTCTTACAACATGTCTGAGGTCATTATTTTCAATTAAAAATCTTCCAATACATAAACTATTTTTTTGATTTGATAATCTTTCATACAACTTTTTTATATCTCTAGCTATTGCCAAAGGTTGTTCTAAATCCGATCCTTGTTCATCATATCTATTTGCTAATCTTGGTTCCTCTTTATTTTTAGAAATAAACCAAAAATTTTCATTACTCTCTTTTTTATTAAAATCAATTTTTAGAATATCGGTATATTTTTCTTCTAATATATTTCTTAAATCTAATACAGTTCTATATCCAGGAATGTTAAAGAATTTTTCTTCTTCAGAACTCATTTCTTGGATTAAAGGATTAACAATAGAATCGTAAGGTTCAAGCATCATAGAAACAATATACTCAGAACATTCTAAATTTAAATTTTCTTCCGTCCATAAATATAGTTTATCAAAAGCAGATATCTCTTGAAAATTAAAACTATCAATAAAAATAAGTAGTTTATTTAGATCTGTTATTAATTGTTTTATTTTTTTTTTTTGAAATTCACTTTCTGTGTTCCAAGAGGTTATATTTTTAAGAGATTTTTTTAAACAGATAACAAAAATTTCAAAATCTTCTTTTTTTACATTTTTTATTTCTCTTACTTTTTTTAATGCCTTTTCTCTTGCAAGTATCCAGTTATTTAAAAGTGTTGGATGATTAACAATAAATGGTGCCATTCCAAGACCTGTGGAGTTTCCAATACCTAAATTTCTAGAAATTTCTTTGTCTAGTTCAACAAAATTTTTTGGGTTTTTATATTTTGCTATATGATTAACTTGATCAAAAGTAAATTGTCGTACTAAATAAACTAACATCATCTCCAATCTGAATGGTCCACAAATTTCTTCTCTATTTTTAATTCTTAGTCTGTCAGCTAGCCCAAATTTTCCTGAACCATAAACAGCTGTAGTTCTATACAGGTATCCAACTTTTGAAAGAAATTCTTTGTCAGGTTGACTTCCATTTGAAAGACTATTTATAACATGTTCAAAAGCTCTAACTGATTTATTGGCTCTTGAAAGTGTTAATTCTTTATATGAAAGTCTACCAACTTCTTGTTTTGGAACATTTAATTCTAATCTTTCAATGTCTTTTTTTGAAGGAATTCCATCATGTAATACGAAAGCTGCATCCCATTTTGTTGCTATTACTCTATCCGATCTCTCTTCATCGCTTATTTTATTTGCAAAGCAAACTAGAGAATATGTTCTATTTTTTTTTGAAAAAGAATATACTGCACGTCCATATCCATTTTCATCTAAATCAAAAAGATTTCTATCATATTTCCAATCTTTAAATTCTTTTAAAAATGATCTTAAAAAAGATAATTTTGATTGATGAAAAGATCCAAGCCTGGATAGTTTCATAATTACTTTTGGGTCTCTTAATTTTATTTGCATTTCAGATATCTTTATAAAAATTGTACCAATTATTTCCTAAAATTCCCTCTACTTCTTCTTGGTTAAAACCAGTTTTTCTCAAACCACTATCTAAATTTTTAAACCCTCTTGCATCCTTAAACCAAACTGGTTGTTTAGGAAAACCAGGTTTTTTTTTTGATCCTTCACCATAATTTTTTGTTTTTGTCCAAGTTCCATTTCTCATCCACTCAACTACTTTATCTGGCTGGTTTAAGCAAAGGTCTGAACCAATTCCAATATTTTTAACTCCCATAATTTCAGCTGTTTTAGCTACCATTTCGCAAAAACTTTCAAGCTTACAATTTGTGCTGTCTTTTAAATGATGGGCGTATAATGATAATCCTAAAATGCCATTACTATCAGCTAATACTTTTAAAAGATCTGTTGATTTATTTCTTAAGGCTTTATACCAAAAACTTGGATTTGCATGAGTGATGGCAATTGGTTTTTCACTTAGTTCGATTGCATCAAAGGTACTTTTTTCTGCAGAATGTGACATATCAATAACGATTCCTACCCTATTCATTTCTCTAATCGCTTCTTTACCAAAATTTGTAACTCCGCTATCATTTTTTTCATAACATCCAGTAGCTAATAAAGATTGATTGTTATAAGTTAATTGCATGAAGCGACAACCATATTCATGGACTTTTTCAATAAGACCAATATCATCTTCTATAGGTGAACAGTTTTGAAAACCAAAAAAAATTGCTGTTTTATTTTCTGATTTAGCTTTTTCAATATCTTTATAACTTTTACCATGAAAAATAAGATCAGAATTTTCTTTAAAATGAAGACTCCATTCATTTACTCTTTTTAAAAATTCATCATAATCCTCATGATAAACAACTGTAACATGTACAGCATCCAGCCCAGCATCATGATTTATTTGAAAAACTTCACGTGACCATTTGCAATATTGAAGATTATCAATTTTATAATTCATACTAATAAATATATAATAGTGTAAAAATATTTGATATTAAATCATAGAAATGTCTCAAATAAATAAATCCAAAGTATCTATAGTTATGGGAAGCCAGTCTGATTATAAAACTATGAAACTATGCATAAAAGTACTAGAATCTCTTAAAATTACTCATGAAATCAAAATAGTTTCAGCTCACAGAACTCCCAAAAGAATGTACCAGTATGCTAAAAGTGCAGAAAAAAATAAAATATCTGTAATTATTGCAGGCGCAGGAGGATCCGCACATCTCCCTGGAATGATTGCATCTCTCACATCCTTGCCTGTAATTGGTGTTCCTATAGAAAGTAAAAAGCTTAAAGGTTTAGACAGTCTGCTTTCAATAGTTCAAATGCCAAAAGGTATACCAGTTGGAACTGTGTCTATTGGAGAAGATGGTGCTGTAAACGCTGGATTATTAGCTGCATCAATTATTGCAGTGAGTAACAAAGAAGTTAAAAATAAACTAAATTCTTTAAGAAAAAAACAAACAAAATCTGTCAAAAAAAAACCTATTTAAAATGGCCAATATTAGTCTTGGAATAATTGGTGGTGGTCAACTTGGAAGTTTGTTGGCTACTGCTGCTAAGAATTTAAATATAAAAACTGTAATTCTTTCTGATGATAAAGATTCACCAGGTAAATTTTTTTCTGATGAGTTTATCTTTTGTAAATATGATGATGATTTCAAAATTAAAGAATTTTCGAGTAAAGTTGATTTTATAACGTTTGAATTTGAAAATATTCCCTATGCTACTTTGTCTAAAATAGATAATATAAAAAATATAAATCCAAAACCTTCTATAAATAAAATTATTCAAAATAGACTTAGTGAAAAAGATTTTTTAAATAAAAATAATATTAATACTACCTCGTATATTTCAGTTAAAAATGAAAGTGAACTGAAGTCTAGCCGAGATTTTATACCAGGAATACTTAAAACTTGTACATTCGGCTATGATGGAAAAGGTCAATATAAGATAAATGATGAGAAGGAATTAGATAATTTAAAAGTAAATTTTGAAAACCATTATATTTTAGAGAAATTAGTTAAACTTAAAAAAGAAATTTCAGTAATAATTACAAGATTTGGAAAAAATAAATATGAAATTTATGATCCAATAGAAAATGTTCATGAAGATCAAATATTAAAGTACTCAAAAATACCAGCAGAAGTTAGTGATGATTTATCTGATAAATCAAAAGAATGGGCAAAGTATATTGCTGAGGAACTCAATTACATTGGAACTATGTGTGTGGAATATTTTATTGATAAAAATGAAAATTTATATGTAAATGAGATTGCACCTAGGGTTCATAACTCAGGACATCTTACAATAAATGCCTATAACATTAGCCAATTTGAAAATCATATCAGGGCTGTATGTGGACTAGATAAAATTGAAACAAAAAAATTATTTAATGCCAAAATGATTAATTTGATTGGTGAAGATATTCTGGTTTATAGAAATAAGATTTTTAAAAATAATGAATTTTTCTTTGATTATCAGAAAAATGTTGTTAAAAAAAAAAGAAAAATGGGTCATTTAACAATAATCGAAAAATAAAATAATCCTAGTGTTTAAAATTTTAAGTTTTTTATTAGTTTTTTTTGTTTATAACAATATTTTATTAGCTATGAATAATAAACCTTACCACCATCTACCTGATGGAACTTTTAGAAATCCAGAAGGATCTCCAGAAAGAAGTGTGTCATTTAATTGGAGTTTCAAAATTTTTAATCAAGAAAAAAGAAAACTTAAAATGGATATACCCAATGGACATGTTGTTAGTAAAAATGAAGTAATAAAAAATATAAAAAAGAATGAGAGTAATGACTATATTGCGTGGATAGGTCATGCTACTTTTTTAATAAAGCTGGGTGAAACAACTATTATAACCGATCCAGTTTTTGAGAAAAATATGGGACCTTTAATATTTGGTCCAAAACGATATGTAGACCCTGCAATTAGCCTTAATGAATTACCTGAAATAAACTTATTTTTATTGACTCACAATCACTATGATCATCTCAGTACAAGAACTATACAAAGATTTCCTTATAAAAAGTCAAAAGTTTTAGTTCCACTTAAATTGGGAAAATATTTTTCTAAAAATGGATTTAGAAATGTAAATGAAATGGATTGGTACGAAGAAATAATAATCAATGATTTAAAAATTACATTTTTACCAGCTGTACATTGGTCAAAAAGAAGTTTATGGGATACTAATAAAACATTGTGGGGTAATTTTCTTATTGAGTATAAAAATAAAAAAATATTCTTTGCTTGCGATACTGGCTATGGAAATATCTATAAAGAACTAGGTAATAAATATGGTCCTATTGATTTGACTTTAATTAATATTGGAGCATATAATTTTTATCCAATGTCACCAATAAAAGATAAATCAATTTATCACACAAACCCAGAGGAAGCGCTAAATATTGGGCAGGATTTAAAAAGTAAAAAAGTATTAGGAATGCATTGGGGAACTGTAGTTTTATCGTTGGAACCAATATTTGAGCCACCAAAACGTTTTAAAAATTCTTCAAATAAATATGGGTATCATAAAGATGATGCAATTATTTTTAAAATTGGGCAAGTTGAAAAACTAGAAAATATATTAAAATGAAATCTATCGAAGGAAATTTTGAAAACCCTGATGTAAATGAATTATTAAAAAATCATTTTATTGAACTTAGGTCAGTTTCACCGGAAGGAAGTGCTCATGTTCTTGATATAGATGGATTAAAAGATCGAAGTATTAAATTTTGGAGTTTGTGGGATAATAATCAACTTATAGGCTGTGGTGCATTAAAATTTTTAGGAGAAAATCATGGAGAATTTAAATCGATAAGAGTTGCTGATAAATTTAGAAAATCTGGAATTGGTGAAAAAATAATAGAACATTTAATCGAAGAGGCTAGAAAATTAGAAATTACAAAATTAAGTATTGAAACTGGTGCTGGAAATTTTTTTTTACCAGCTAGAAATTTATTTTCAAAATTTGGTTTTAAAAAATGCCAACCTTTTGCACATTACAAAGAGGATCCAAATTCCTGCTATTATTCTCTAGAATTATAATTTAATGGTAAAAAAAGATAAAATAAAACCCTATATCCTTAATGTTGCTGAGATTATTTATTTGGCAATATTTGAAATAAAAAAAAATAATCCTGAATTGACAAATATTGAAGCAATAGAATTGTTTATTGGTTCTGAAAAATATAACAAAATTAGTAGTGGAAAGTTTCATGATGAATGGTTTAAAGATTTAAAAAAAAATAATTTTATTGATAAAAATACTAAAAAAAAAAATATCTTCAGATACTTTTAAACTTTTAAATATTCAAAGAGATGCAATGATAAAACAGTTAACTAGATATCCAGATTTATATTATGCTAAAAGCCATTTTCCTTTAGAAATTTCACAGAGAGCGTTTGATCATTTATGGAGAATTTGCGAGAGTTATGAATTATGGTGTAAAGAAACAGCTCAAAACGATTTAATTCATTTAAATGTATTAGATTGATCCTGCAAGATTAATATTTCCCTAGTTTTTTCAAAATTATTTTCTACTAATTTTTTAAATTCACGTTTAAGTTTAGTTCTAGAATTTTGTTGTTCAATTTTATTTGAAACATAAGAAACTGTATTCATTCCAGTTTCTTTTTCTACAGCTTTATTAGTAAAATAAGTCAGTCCTGCCTGTGATACATTTCCTGAAGATGCTAAAGTAATAGCTGGACCTATCATTGCTGTTGATTGAGCACAACCTGATAGTATTATGCCTACTAAAATAAAAATTAACGTTTTTTTAATCCCCATAACTTTTATTATCCCTATAGTCGAATATTAAAGGTATTTTTTATTCAACTCAAGAGAGTAAATAACAAAACTATCCAAAATGGGCAATTTTTATATCTATCGAACAAATTAAACTGCTTTATAACCAAATTCTAATGATGCGTCAGTTATGGAGTGATACAGAGACTCTCCAAAACTCCTTAGCGCAAATAGTCTTATTCTATTAGGATTTTCATCTATGAAATCTACTGTAAATGCTAAACCATTAAATGTTGAATTTATTGAATTATTTCTAAGTAGAATATTAAAATTAAAAGGACATCCTTTTTTTAAAACTTCCTTTATTTCTTCCCCTTCTATTTCAATTATAGCTCTTGAGTGAGATAAATCTGTTATAGCAAAATCAGATTCTTTAAAAGATTCTAAAATACTCCTTAATAAATCTTTTTTTGTTGATACTAAAAGCCAATTATTTGGACCATTCCACAAAATTCTTGTATCATTATTACAAACTACAGTTAAAGGTTCATTTTTAAAGTTTAAATTATCTATTTTAAGATTCTCTAACAAAATTTTAGAATTTTTATATTGAACAATTTGAACTATGAGTAAATTTTTAATTTCAGAAACTTTTATTAAATTTTTATCACTTTTATTTTCATAATTTCCAAAAAGACCTAATCTATGGACATAATTTAAGGCTGATATTGATTTCATGATCTAACTCTTTCGCCTTTTGGATCTACATAATGCGAAGATACAATTTCAACTGGAATAGATTTATTTCTCAAAGGTGACAAAGCATAAAGTTTTTGCCCAATCATATTTTTTCCATCTTTTATAATTGCTAAGGAAAAAGGATTATCGTATTCAACACTCCAGCACGATGCTGATACATGACCCAATTTTGGATTTGGTAATTTTGCATTTGCATCTTTAACTATATACGAACCTTCTGGAATACTTGTTTTTTTATCCAATGGAACGACACCTACTACTTTTTGTCTATCTTCAGCAACATAAGCTTTTTTACTTAGAGATCTTTTTCCAATAAAATCTTTCTTTTTACTAACTAATCCTTCCAAAGAATTATCATATGGAATCGTGCGTCCATCTAATTCAGACCCAGCAACATGACCCATTTCAATTCTTAATGTTGATAATGCTTCTGTTCCATATGGTTGAATATTGAATTCTTTTCCAATCTCTATAATTTTTTCCCACATAAATTTACCATTATCTGATTCAACATTTACCTCATAAGCAAGTTCTCCAGAAAATGAAATTCTAAAAATTTTTGCATTAACACCAAATAAATTTCCTTCCAAATATCCCATGAAAGGCAAACCTTTATTTGAAACATCAAGATTTGGAAATAACTTTTGCAATACATCTCTAGATTTTGGTCCAGCTATTGCTGCTCCTGCCCACTGTTCAGTGCTTGAAACTACATTTACATTTAATTCTGGCCACACTAATTGTAAATAATATTCTAAATGAGATAAAACATTTGCAGCTTGTGCAGTTGTAGTTGTCATATGGTAGTGATTTTCTGAAATTCTTGTTGTTGTACCATCATCCATCACAATTCCATCTTCTCTTAACATAACGCCATATCTTGCTTTGCCAACGGGTAATTTAAGCCAAGCATTTGTATATACTCTGTTTAAAAATTCAGCTGCATCAGGTCCTTTGATATCAATTTTACCTAAAGTTGTTACATCACAAACTCCGACATTTTGTCTAACATTTTTAGCTTCTCTTTTTGAAGCTTCAAACAAGTTTTCACTTCCTTTTTTATAATATCTTGGACGTAGCCAAACACCTGCATCAACAAATACTGCATTGTTTTCCTCATGCCAATAATGCATCGGTGATTTTCTTGTTGGTTTAGAATGTTTTCCAATTTCTCTTCCAACAATTGCTCCTATCGAAACTGGTGTATATGGAGGTCTAAAAGTTGTATGACCAACTTGAGGTACTACTTTGTTTTCAACCTCAGAAACTAATTGTAATCCATTAAGATTGCTTGTCTTACCTTGATCTGTTGCCATACCTAAAGTTGTATATCGTTTGACATGTTCTATTGATCTATAGCCCTCTCTTAAAGCAAGCTGTATATCAGAAACAGCAACATCATTTTGAAAATCTAAAAATCTTTTATAATTCTTGCCATCGGGCAATGGTACACACCAAAATTTATCATGCTTGGATGATTTTTTTTCTACAACTGTAGGAATTGAAACTTTATTTTCTTTATTAGTTATTTGTTTAGATAGTTCGTTTCCTTTTTCAAAAGATGTTTTTAAAGTTTCCTCTAATGTAAAAATTCCATTCGCTGATCCTAGAGTTGTTTCATTTTGTTTTGGTTGGCTTGGTACAAAAGCATCTATTTCTCCAT
>CACOED010000009.1 GCA_902626245.1 uncultured Pelagibacteraceae bacterium
TCAACAGCTACACCAAGTGGCAAACTATTTGTACTCACAGCTGCTCTGGTATGCATTCCGGAGTCTCCAAAAATTTTTACTAAAATGTCTGATGCTCCATTAATCACTTTAGGTTGATCAATAAAATCATCTGTAGAATTTACAAATCCAGTTAACTTTATACACGATTTGACTTTAGATAAATCATTATTACAAGCTTTTTTTACTTGCGATGTAATGCTTAAAGCACATCTGAATGCAGCGTTATATCCATCATCAATTTTTAAATCTTTTCCAATTTTTCCTTTAATCAAATTTCCATTTTCATCTATTGAAACTTGTCCTGATACATAAAGCATATTATTAACTATTTTTGTTGCCACATAAGATCCAACTGGTGGTGAAGCATTTGGTAAACTGATTTTTAAATTTTTTATATTATCTTCAGCACTCATTTATCTTTTTTAAATACTCCAGTTGTAGCTTTTAATATATTTCCAGTCTTCTGCTTTATTTTATTTGCTGCATTTTTTGTACCAGTTTTTAGATTATAGGCTTTACATGCTATATGACTCTTAGAAAATTTTTTAAATTCGCTACAATCTTTTTTTTCAGCATAAGCAGAAATATTTAATATAAAAAATAGTATTAGTATTGTTTTTATTATCAATTTCATTTTTTCTTTTTTTTAGTTTTATCGTATTCCTTTCTTTTCTCAATTAATATTAATGCATCATCCATATTTATTTCCAGGGGATCTTTCTCTTCCGGTATTGTTGCATTTAATGATTTATATTTAATATATGGTCCATATTGACCCTTCATAATTCTCACTGGTTTTTTATCCTCAGGATGTTCTCCAAGTTCTTTTATTAGAGATGATGAAATTCTACCTGGTTTAGCTTCAGCTATAAGAGTTATGGCTCTATTTAAACCAATTGTAAAAATTTCTTCTACGTTTTCTAATCGTGCAGATTTATTTTCACATTTTAAATATGGTCCAAATCTACCTGAATTTACTGTTATATCCTTTCCGTTATCAGGATGTTGTCCAATAATTTTTGGTAAGGAACATAAATATTTTGCTGTTTCTAAATTGATTTGATCTATATTTATTCCTTTTGGTATAGAAACGTTTTTAAAATTTTCATTTTCCTTTTTTTTCTTTTTCTTTTTCTTTGATGTTTCTTCTTCAATTATTTCATATTGCAAATAAGGACCAAATCTTCCATTTTTTAAATATATATCCTTACCATTGTCATTTTGACCAATTAATTTAGGTTCTGCTAGTGAATATTGATCGTTCGCCTTAGACTTAGATAAAGGTCTTGTAAATTTACATTCTGGATAATTTGAACAGCCTATAAAAGCACCACCTCTGAAGCTATTTTTTAAGCTTAATTCACCTGAATCACATAATTTACATTTTCTATTAATCTTTCCATTTTCATCAGCTTCAAAAATTAATTCACCCAGACTTTGGTTTAACAAATCTAAAACTTCTCGTGTGCGCTTTTCTTTAACGTTTGATACATTTGTGTTAAAGTCTTTCCAAAATTCTTCAAGTACTTTTATCCACTCTTCTTTACCAGTAGTAATATCATCTAGTTGATTTTCTAAACCAGCAGTAAAACCATAATCCACATACTTGGAAAATAATTTTTCAAGAAATGCAGATAATAATTTACCTCTATCTGTTGGGAAAAAACGTTTATTAATCACATCAGCGTAACCTCTATTTGATATAACAGAAATAATACTAGCATATGTTGAAGGCCTTCCTATTCCTAACTCTTCAAGTTTTTTTACTAAGCTTGCCTCAGAATATCGAGGAGGAGGTTGAGTAAAATGTTGTTCATCAACAAAATCATTTAAAAAAACAACTTCCTTATTAACATTTGGAAGAATTTTTTCTTCTTCACTTTCATCAACTCTTGTAATTTTTAAAAATCCATCAAATTTTATAGTTGATCCAGAACACTTTAATTGGTTTGAATTATCTTCAGAAATAATAGAAATAGTTTTTCTATCAAATTTTGCAGACTCCATTTGTGATGATAGTGCCCTTGACCAAATTAAATTATAGAGTTTATTTTGATCTGTACTTAAGAATTTTTTTATTGAGTCTGGTGTTCTTCTTATATCGGTTGGTCTTATTGCTTCATGCGCTTCTTGAGCGTTCTTAGCTTTTTTCCCCGAATAATTGTTAGGTTCACTAGGTAAATAGTTTTCACCATATAAATTTTTAATTAAATTTCTAAAATCAGTGACAGCATCTTTTGATATATTTGTTCCATCTGTTCTCATGTATGTTATTAATCCAACTGTATCTCCGTCAATATCTATCCCTTGATACAATCTTTGTGCAATTTGCATTGTTCTAGAGGCTCCAAAACCTAATTTACTTGAAGCTGTTTGCTGAAGTGTAGATGTAGTAAAAGGACCTAGGGGATTCCTTGTAAATATTTTCGAACTAATATCTGAAATTTTGAATTTTGATTTTTTTATTAATTCAATACCATTATTTATATCTTGCTTACTTTTAAATGAGAATTTTTCTATTTTTGAATTATTTAACAATACTATATTTGAATTTAAAATATCTCCCTGTGATGTTTTAAATTTTACATTTAAAGACCAATATTCCTCCGGTTTAAATAGTTCTATTTCATGCTCTCTCTCTGTAAGCAATCTTAGAGCAACAGATTGAACTCTTCCCGCAGATTTTGAACCTGGTAGTTTTGTCCATAGAATTGGTGAAATATTAAATCCAACCAAGTAGTCTAAAGCTCTTCTCGCCATATAAGCATCAACTAAATTAGTTTCTATATTCCTTGGATTATCTATTCCGTTTGTTACAGCTTTTTTTGTAATTTCGTTAAATACAACCCTTTCAATTTTCTTATCCTTCAAGAGTTTTTTTTCCTCTAAATATTCTCTTACATGCCAAGCAATCGCTTCACCTTCGCGGTCGGGGTCTGTTGCTAGAATAATTTTATCTGATTTTTTTGCAGCATCAGTAATTTCTTTTAAATATTTTTTTGAAAAACTATCAACTTCCCATATCATTTTAAATTTATCATCTGGATCTACAGATCCGTTTTTAGACGGAAGATCTCTTATATGTCCATAACTAGCTAAAACAGTATATTCTGTACCTAAATATTTGTTTATAGTTTTGGCTTTTGCTGGACTTTCTACAATGACAAGATTCATAATTAGTGAAACTACACAAAAAATAGATCAATAGTCAAATTAATAAATTTTTGTCTTCGATTCCTCTTTATTTATCAGACGTTTAATATTTTCTCTATGTGTAAATAAAATTAAAATAAACATTATTATAAAAAAATATTCATTTTCATAATTTGGATTTAAGAAATTAAAAAAAGGTATTGTTAATGTTGCTAAAATTGATGCAAGTGAGGAATACCTTGAGATAAAAAAAATTAAAAGCCAAGATAAAGCAAAAAATAATCCTAATATATAATTAATAGAAAATAATATACCAACATATGTGGCAACACCTTTTCCTCCTTTAAATTTTAACCATAAAGGGAAAACATGTCCTATGAATACTGATAAGGATACAACATAAACGAACTCAGGAAAATTTAATTTAATATATATAACTGGAATTACTGCCTTTAATACATCTAGTGATAATGTTAAATATCCAATTTTTTTATTTCCTGTTCTTAAAACGTTAGTTGCTCCTATGTTACCTGAACCTACTTCTCTTATGTCTTTATTTAAAAAAAATTTTGTTAATATAAAGCCAAAAGGAATAGATCCCATTAAATAAGAAATTGAGATAATAAGAGTTAATTCCATAATTAAGTTTTAAATAATTCTTCACCTTTTACAAATGTATTTGTTATTTTACCTTGCAACTTTCTTCCCTCAATAGATGTATTTTTAGACTTTGAAATTAAATTTTCTTTTTTAACTACCCAAGGTTTGTTTATGTCGAGTATACAAAAATCAGCGTCATTACCAATGTTTAAATTACCTTTGTTTATTTTTAAAATTTTTGCTGGATTACAAGTTAGTGCTTTAATTATCTTATTTAGTTTAACAGATTCATTATGATATAATTCCAAAGATAATGGTAATAATGTTTCAATTCCAGAGGCACCAGTTGAAGCTTGAGCAAATGTTAGTCTTTTTTGTTCCTCATCCTCAGGCTTATGATCAGAAACTATTACATCTATTAAATCATTGTTTATACCTTTGATCAAAGCTAATCTGTCATCCTCAGTTCTTAATGGTGGTGACAATTTTAAAAAGGTCCTAAAATCTCCAATATCATTTTCATTTAATGACAAATTATTTATTGAAACACCGCATGTAAATTCTACCATTTCTTTTCTTTTTTTAATTACGTCTATGGATTTCTGTGATGAAATTTGAGATATATGATATCTACAATTAAAGTCCTCTAATAAAGTTAAATCTCTCTCAATAATAATTTTTTCAGCTAAATCAGAAATACCTTGAAGTCCAAGTTTTGTTGAAATAATTCCATCATTCACCATTCCATCTTTTGATAACTCTGCATCTTCAACATGTTGCATAATTAAGCAATTTAAATCATATGCTGATCTCATTATTCTTGACATTAATCTTGTATTTTGAATCGTTTTATATCCATCTGTAAAACCTACAATCCCTTTAGCTTGCAAAAGTCCAAATTCAGTCATATTTGTGCCTTCAAGGTTTCTTGTTAAAGATGCTGTTGGATATATATTAATTTTAGCTTTATCTCTGCCTCTTCTTTTTAGAAAGTCAACAATTGAAACATTATCAATTACAGGGTTCGTGTTAGGCATTGTAACTACAGAGGTAACTCCACCTGATAGTGAGGCTTCACTCAATGTTCTAAAATTTTCTTTATATTCAAATCCTGGTTCACCAACGAAGACTCTCATATCAACAATTCCTGGAATTATATATTTACCTTTTAAATCAATGAATTTCTCTCTAGATGGTATATTATTTGTATTCACTTTTTTTCCTGTAGCCTCAATTAATCCATTTTCATCAACTATTAATCCTCCAATTTCATCTATAGAGTTTTGAGGGTCTATTATATTTGCATTTAAAAAATATTTTTTTTTCATTATTCGCAAAATATTTTAAGACAAGCCATCCTTACAGCTACACCAAGTTCAACTTGTTCTTTTATTACACTTTTATTTATATCATCAGCTAAATTTGTATCAATTTCTATACCTCTGTTCATTGGACCGGGATGCATTATTAGAGCATCATCTTTTGCAAAACCTAATTTATCTAAAGTTAGTCCATAATATTCATAGTATTCCCTATTTGAGGAAAGAAAAGAACTCGTCATTCTTTCATTTTGAAGTCTAAGCATCATAACTATATCACAATCTTTCAATCCTTTTTTCATATCTGAAAAACTATTAACACCAAGTTTATCAATATCTTTTGGCATTAAATTTGAAGGAGCAATAATATTTACTTCAGCTCCCAACATATTAAGCAAATAAATATTTGATCTTGCTACTCTCGAATGAACTATATCTCCACAAATTGCAATTTTTAATCCCTCAATCTTTTTTTTTCTATCGATAATAGTTAATGCGTCTAACAATGCTTGAGTAGGGTGCTCTCTTCTTCCGTCTCCTGCATTAAGTACTGCGCAATTAACTTTCTGAGATAACAAGTTTGACGCCCCAGAGTCCTGATGCCTGACAACTATTATATCTGGGTGCATTGCATTAAGAGTCATTGCAGTATCTATTAGTGTTTCACCTTTTTTTATTGCAGAATTATTTAAGTTCATTGACATAACGTCTGCACCCAATCTTTTACCAGCCAATTCAAATGAACTTTGTGTACGCGTGGATGGTTCGAAAAATAAATTTATTTGAGTTTTTCCTCTTAAAACATCTAATTTTTTGTTTTTACTTTTATTAAGATCAATAAACTGTTTTGCTTCAGACAAAATAATATTAACATCACTTATTGATAGATCTTGAATTCCTAAAAGGTGTTTTTGTGAGATTTTAATAGCTTTTTTTACATTTGCCATTAAAACCAACTCTATAACTATAGAGCGTCAATAATGCAAGCTTAATTATTTAAAAAATCCAAAACTCCTTGAAGTATAAAGGCAGCAGCTTTTTCATCTATATTTTTAACTCTTTTTGTAACATTTATATCTAACTGACTGGTTAGATTGAATGCCCCAACAGTAGAAAGCCTTTCATCCCACAAAAATACAGGTATTTTAATTTTTTCAGTTATTAATTTTACCTTATCTTTTATTGACTGAGATGAGTTACCCTCTGATCCATCCATATTTTTAGGATTTCCAAATATAATAGCATGAACGTTATTTTCATTAATTATTTTTTCCAACTCATTGATTAAAATTTGAATATTTTCATAATTTATCGTTTTTAAAGGGGTGGCGATTTTTCTATTTTCATCAGAAATTGATAAACCGACTCTTTTAGAACCCATATCTACTCCTAGTAGTCTAGATTTGTTATTTATATGGTTCTTTATATCGTTAATGTCCATCATATTGTAATTTTCATATTAAATGATAATTTGCCTTTAATTTAAATATCACATGAGTATAGATCTTAAAACAGTTAAACATATATCTAAATTATCTAGAATTTCGTTGGATGATGAAAAAGCTAAGAAATTAGAGACTGATTTAAATTCAATATTTAAATGGATTGAACAACTTAATGAATTAGAAACTGAAAACATTGAACCACTAAGTTCTATTGTCGAAACAAAATTAAGACTCAGAAAAGACGAAATTAAATCTAAAAATATCAGAGAAGAGATACTTAAAAATTCTCCAGATGAAAATAAAGATTTTTTTGTTGTTCCAAAGGTAGTTGAATAATGTCAAATATTATTGATCTTACTTTATCAGAATTAGTTTCAAATATAAAAAATAAAAAAATTTCATCTAATGAGGCAACATCAGCGTATGTCGAACGATCAAAAAAATCTAAAAATTTAAACGCATATAATGAAGAAGCATTCGATATCGCTTTAAAAAAAGCAAACGATTTTGATTCAAAACCTGATTTTAACAAAAAACTACCTGGTATACCAATTGCTGTAAAAGATTTATTTTGCACTAGAAATATAAAAACAACAGCAAGTAGTAAAATACTAAATAATTTTATTCCAACATATGAGTCAACTGTTACTCAAAATTTATGGAATGAAGGATCTATTCTATTAGGTAAATTAAACTGTGATGAATTTGCGATGGGTTCTTCAAATGAAACAAGTTATTTTGGAAATGTAATTAGTCCAATTGATAAAGATTTAGTACCAGGAGGATCTTCGGGTGGTTCTGCATCAGCCTTAGCAGCAAAATTAACACCAGCAACTATAGGCACTGATACAGGAGGATCGATTAGGCAACCTGCATCATTTACAGGAACAGTAGGACTTAAACCTACATATGGAAGCTGTTCTAGATACGGCATAGTTGCATTTGCATCATCTTTAGATCAAGCAGGTCCCATGACAAGAAATGTTAAAGATTCTGCGCTCTTATTAGAAGTAATGAGTTCTTTTGATAATAAAGATTCAACTTCTGTTGATTTTAAAAGACCAATGTATTCAAAAGATTTATCGAAAGATATTAAAGGTAAAAAAATTGGAATACCAAAAGAGTATAGAGTCGAAGGTATGTCCGAAGAAATTGAAAAACTGTGGGAAGATGGAAAAAAATATTTAAAAGATTGTGGTGCTGAAATCATCGATATATCACTTCCACACACAAAATTTGCATTACCAACTTATTACATTGTTGCTCCAGCGGAAGCTTCATCTAATCTTGCGAGATATGATGGAGTAAAATATGGTTTTAGAACTGTAGGAGACAATCTAATTGATATGTACGAAAAAACCAGATCTGCAGGATTTGGAGATGAAGTAAAGAGAAGAATTATGATCGGTACATACGTTCTATCATCAGGTTATTATGATGCATATTACTTGAAAGCACAAAAAGTTAGAAGATTAATTAAAAATGATTTTAGTAATACATTTCAAAAAGTTGATGCAATACTAACACCCTCAACACCTTCTTCAGCTTTTAAAATTGGAGAAAAATCAAATGACCCTGTTTCAATGTATCTAAATGATATATTTACAGTTCCAGTAAATCTTGCCGGTTTACCTGGAATATCTATTCCTGCAGGACTAGACAAAAAAGGATATCCATTAGGTTTACAAATAATTGGCAAATCTTTTGATGAACAAAATATTTTAAATATAGCTTATTCAATGGAAGATAAAATTAATTTTAAATTTAATTTAAAAGAGTGGTGGATGAATGAGTAATGATTACCTGATAGACAGAGATGGAAAAAAGTATGAAGTAATAATTGGACTTGAAGTTCACGCACAAGTACTATCAGAATCAAAATTATTTTCTACATCGCCAACCAAATTTGGTGGTGAACCAAATACACAAGTAAGTTTAGTAGATGCAGCTTTTCCAGGGATGCTACCAGTAATTAATGAATTTTGTATAAAACAAGCTATAAAAACTGGAATTGGATTAAACGCTAAAATAAATAATAAGTCTATTTTTGATAGAAAAAATTATTTTTATGCAGACTTACCACAGGGTTATCAAATATCTCAATATAAAGACCCAATTGTAGGAGAGGGTTCTGTTGTACTTGATTTATCTTCTGGATCAAAAACTGTAGGAATCGAAAGATTACATTTAGAACAAGATGCAGGAAAAAGCATTCATGATATTGATCCAAAAAATACTTTGGTTGATTTAAATAGATCAGGAGTTGCTTTAATGGAAATTGTAAGTAAACCAGACTTAAGATCACCTGAGGAAGTTAACGTT
The DNA here is from genome assembly GCA_902626245.1 of uncultured Pelagibacteraceae bacterium. GTDB lineage: Bacteria > Pseudomonadota > Alphaproteobacteria > Pelagibacterales > Pelagibacteraceae > Pelagibacter. Next base: position 8,861 of record CACOED010000009.1, read on the forward strand.
TATATAAAAAAATTAAGATCAATAATGAGATATTTAGGAACTTGTGATGGAAATATGCAAGAGGGTTCGCTTAGAGCAGATGTTAATGTATCTGTTAGAAAACAAGGTGAAGATAAATATGGAACTAGATGTGAAATTAAAAATGTAAATTCAATAAAGTTTATGCAAATGGCCATAGAACATGAAGCAAATAGACAAGTTGATATTTTGGAAGAAGGAGGAAAAATTGATCAAGAAACAAGACTCTTTGATACAAAAAAAAACGAAACTAGACCAATGAGATCTAAAGAAGACGCACATGATTATAGATATTTTCCAGATCCCGATTTATTACCATTAGAATTTAGTAACGATTATGTTGAAAGTATTAAAAAAGAAATTCCAGAACTTCCAGATCAAAAAAAAACAAGATTTATCGAAAAATTTAATTTAAGTCCTTATGAAGCAAATATTTTAGTTTCAGATTTAGATACATCCAAATATTTTGAATCTGTAATCGAAAATTCTGATGTGAAACTTTCATCAAATTGGATTACAGGTGAATTATTTGCCTTATTAAATGAAAAAAACTTAGAAATTACAGAAAGCCCAATAAGCGCAAAAAATCTATCTAAATTAATCAATTTAATAAAGGATGGAACAATTTCAGGTAAAATTGCCAAAACAGTTTTTGAAATGATGGCTGATGGAGATAAAAATCCTATAGACTTAGTCAAAGAAAAAGGTCTTAAACAACAAAGTGATCCTAAAGAATTAGAAAAACTTATAGAAAAAGTAATAAATGAAAATCAAGATAAAGTGAAAGAGTATAAATCTGGTAAAGAAAAACTATTTGGTTTTTTTGTAGGACAAGCAATGAAAGTTTCTGGGGGTAAAGCTAACCCTCAAATAGTTAATGAGATATTAAAAAAGAAACTTAAGTAGAATGGGTTCAAATCTTACCATTAATAAAGAAATTGAAGAATATATAAATAAAAACTCAACAAAACTTCATTCAGTTCAAAAAGAAATAATTTTACATAATGAAAGGCTAGGAGATATTAAAAGAATGCAAATCTCAATATCACAATGTCATTTTCTACATTTATTAATTAAATCTTCTAAAATTAAAAAAATTTTAGAAATAGGTACTTTTACTGGATTAAGTACGTTATCTATGTCCCTAGCTTTACCAGATGATGGCTCTGTAATAGCGTTAGATAAAAATAAAGAAACTAGCAATATAGCAGCAAATTTTTTTAAAAAAGCTGCTCAAGAGAATAAAATAAAGTTAATTATTGCTCCAGCAATCGAGAGTTTAAATAATTTGTATGATCAAAAGCAAAAATTTGATTTAGTATTCATTGATGCCGATAAAGAAAATTATAAAAACTATTTTAATCATTCAGTCGATTTAATCGATAAAGATGGTTTAATTGTAATAGATAATGTTTTATGGCATGGCGAGGTTATAGATAATAATAAACAGGATAGATTAACTGTATGTATAAGAGAATTTAATTCATATGTTAATAAAGATAAAAGAGTTGAAAACTTAATTATTCCATTAGGTGATGGCTTAACAGTTTGTAGAAAAATATAATGTACTATAATTCTGGATTCTATAAGTTTAAAAAAATACATGGAGTCAAAAAAAATAAAAAATTACTAAGCGATATTTTCAAAAAATATAACATAAGAGGAACAATAATTATTTCTGATGAAGGAATTAATGGAACGATATCATCTAACAAAAAAAATTTAGAGTTAGTTTTAAATAAAATTAAAAAAACTTTTAATTTTATAAATTTTGATAGTCAAAATTTATCTAAAAGTAAATTTCAAATATTCCATAGAGGTATGGTTAAAATAAAAAAAGAGGTAGTTCCCATGGGAATAAAAATATCAAAAAGAAAAACAAAAAACCATCTAGAACCAAGTAAATGGAATAAGCTTATTAGAAATAAAAAAATAACACTAATAGATGTTCGAAAACCATTTGAATATAAAGTTGGCACATTTAAAGGTTCAATAAACCCAGAGATAGATAAATTTAGAGAATTTCCTGAATATCTTAATAAGTTAGATAAGAAAAAAACTATAGCAATGTTTTGCACTGGAGGAATAAGATGCGAAAAAGCGAATGCATATTTAGAAAATAAGGGTTTTAATAATATATTTCAATTAAAGGGTGGAATAATTAATTATCTAAAAAAAATTAAAAAAAACAAAAGTTTGTGGAAAGGTGAATGTTTTGTTTTTGATAATAGAATTTCCATAAAACACGGATTGGTTGTTGGCACTTATTCTATGTGCAGTGGATGTAGAAAGCCAATATCTATTAAAGATAAAAAATCACTTAAGTATGAAGAGGGTGTTTCATGTCCAAATTGTCACGATACATTAACAAACTCACAAAAAAAAAGATTTAGAATGAGACAAAAGCAAATAAATGTTGCAAAAAAACTTGGAAGAAAACATATATTTTATAAAGAATTTTAAATATGGATTTACTAAAGGAAAATATACCGAAGCTTGTTAGAAGACTTGCCGTTCCTGCTATGGTAGGAACTTTATTTCAAACTCTTTATAATGTGGTTGATACTTTTTTTGCAGGAAAAATATCTCCAGAAGCATTATCAGCATTAAGTAAATCGTTTCCAATATATTTTATTATTATTGCTACATCTATCGGTGTAACAGTTGCTGGAACATCTTTAATAGGAAACAGTATTGGTGAAAAAGATAATAAAAAAACTTTAAATTATTTTTCTCATATTATTTATTTTGGAATTTTAATTTCTATTTTTATAACTTTCCTAGGATTGTACTTTTCCGAATCTGTATTTTTTTTAATGGGTTCAACGGAAGAGGTTGCATCTTTAGGTCTTGAATATACAAATATTATTTATTCAGGTTCTTTTTTATTTATTTTAGTTGTTTCGTTAAATTCATTACTTCATGCAGAAGGTGATACTAAAACTTACAGGAATGTCTTAGTTTTATCATTTCTTTTAAACATAATATTAAATCCTATTTTAATATTTGGTTTTTTATTTATACCAGCTTTTGGAGTTAAGGGCATTGGTATAGCTACAATAATTTCCCAATTAGTTTCATTTTTGGTTATTTTATTTAAGATTTTTAAAAATGAAAGGGTAAGAAAAATAACAAGCGAATATTTAGTTCCAAAATTTTTATTTTTTAAAAATATTTTTTTTCAATCAATGCCAATTTCAGTATCTATATGTGGATACGCTTTAGCGGCTGCAATAATTTTTACTTACGTAGGTCAATCTGGTGAATATGCTGTTGCAGGTTACGGCGTAGGTACACGTATGGAACAAGTAGTTCTACTTCCAATACTTGGAATTAATACAGCTATAATATCTATAATAGCTCAAAATTATGGAGCTAATAATCTTTTAAGAATCAAAGAAACTTATTTTACTGCTATTAAATATGCTTTTATTATAATGATTACAGCTGGAACTTTGGTTTTTTTGTCAGCAGGTATAATTACAAGTTTTTTTTCAAGCGACCCTGAAGTAATTGAATATGGAAAAAGATATTTAAAAATTTCAGCCTTTGTATTGCCTGCTTATCCTGTTTTTTTTCTATCAAACGGTTTTTTTATGGCTTTAAAAAAGTCAGAAAATGCAATGATTTCTAACTTTTTTAGAAATGTTCTTAACCCAATTACAGTATTTTATATTGCTAAATATATAAATGCTAGTTTTGAAACTTTCTTCTGGTTATGGGTAGGTATTAATTGGTTTTTCTCAATTTCTTATTTTTTTATAATAATTTATTATTTTAAGATTAAATTAAATAAATCTAGCACTGTCGTTCATCCATGACCATAAATGTGATGAAAATGATCTTCTAACAAATAAATTTAAATCATTAATATTTTTATTGTGAATGATAACATCAATATGATTAAGTAAAGTCTGCGTTACAGCACCTTTTGAGTTTTTAAAATTATTAAAATTAAATGGACAACCAGCTGATAATAATTCAAAAATTTTTGTACCTTTTAAATTAATCATTATCCAATGATCAGATACATTTGTAACAGAACCTAGTTTTACTTTAGAAATTTCATTGAAAAGTTTATTCTCTAATAAGTTAGCGTCTTTTATAACAAGTTTGTCATTTGAGTACAAAAACCATTCATCTGGACTCAACCAAAGAAGATTTAATTTTTCGTTACTCGACGATGTATTAGGGTCTACAGGAGCGATTATAGACAATTCTTTCCCAATTTTTGTTATAAAATCTCTATTTTTACCTCTCAAATTTATTTTTAAGATAGGTTCGATTTCTGAAATTTTTATTTCAGAATATTCTTTAGTATCGCTTATTGGAGTATTAAAATTAAGCATTCAACCTCTTATTTTCTTTATCTAAAAAAACTGTATCTGTTATTGTCACATTAATTGTTTTGTTTTGCATTGGAACAAAAAGTTTTTGACCTTTCATCTTTTTACCATTTTTTACTATAGCAAGTGCAATTGATTTATTTAAATTTGGACTAAAATAACTAGAAGTAACATGACCAAGCATTTCAATTGGTTGCTTATTTTTTTCAGCAACAATTTGTGCACCTTCTTCTAAAACTTCCTTTGGATCATCAGTTAGCAATCCTACTAGTTGTTTTCTATCATCTCTAATTGTATCACTTCTGTATAAAGATCTTTTACCAATAAAATCATATTTCTTTTTACTAATTACCCAATCCATCTGTAAATCTACAGGAGTCATTGTTCCATCAGTATCTTGACCTGCTATTATGAAACCTTTTTCTGCTCTGAGTAAGTGCATTGTTTCTGTCCCATAAGGCGTAATATTAAACTCTTTACCAGCGTCATAGCATTTTTCCCAAACAGATCTTGCATATGATGATTGAATATTAATTTCATAACTATGTTCACCAGTAAAACTAATACGCATTACTCTACATTTTATATTATCGATCAATGCATTTTTGAATGACATATGTGGAAATTCTTTATCAGACAAATCTAGGTCAGGAATTACTTTTGAAAGAATTTTTTTTGAATTAGGTCCACACACACTTACTGTACCATAGTGATCAGTAACTGAAGTTAAATATACATCTAATTCAGGCCATTCAGTTTGTAAGTAATCTTCTAATTTTGAAAGAACATTAGCAGCGCCACCAGTTGTTGTAGTCATTAAATAGTGGTTTTCTGACAATCTAGTTGTAACTCCATCATCGTAAACCATTCCATCTTCATTAAGCATAAGGCCATATCTGCATTTTCCTATTTCTAATTTTGACCATGCATTTGTATAAACTCTATTTAAAAATTCAGATGCATCACTTCCTTGAATATCTATTTTTCCAAGAGTAGATGCATCTAAAATACCAGCGCTGTCTCTAGCTGCTTTACTTTCTCTTTGTACTGCTTCATGCATATTTTCATTGTCTTTTGGATAGTACCAAGCTCTCTTCCATTGTCCGACGTTTTCAAATTCAGCTTTATTTTCTACATGCCAGTCATGTATTGGTGTTCTTCTAATAATATCAAAAAATTCACCAACGTTCCTTCCAACAATCGCTCCAAAAGTTAACGGCGTATAAGGAGGTCTAAATGTAGTTGTTCCCAATTCACCCATTTTAACACCAGCAGTTTCAGCTATAATCCCAAGTGCATGCATATTAGACAATTTTCCTTGATCAGTTGCCATACCCGTTGTTGTATATCTTTTCACATGCTCAATTGACTTAAAACCTTCTCTTAGTGCTAATTTGATATCATTTGCAGTAGAATCGTTTTGAAAATCCAAAAATGGTTTAGTTTTGCCTAAAGGTTTATCTGATGGAAGTAACCAAATATTTTTTTTATCAATTTCTTTTGAGGTAATAATTTCTAAGTTTTCAAAATCATTATTATTAACTTTTAAAAATTTATTTGTTAATTTAACTGAATTTTTTATTACTTGGTCAAGTTCAAAATCACCATTACAAGATCCGATACTTATTTGATCCAAACCTGTTTTATCTGGTAAAAAGACATTATCTTCATCTCTAAATTTAAGTTTACCACCAGACTGAGTAAATAAATGTACTCTTGGTGTCCATCCTCCAGAAATACCTATGCAGTCACATTCTTCTTTTATTTTTTTTCCTAAAACATTACTACCATCGTCAGATAGTTTCATTATCTCAATAGAATTGATTTTTTTGTAACCATTTGTATTAACAACTGTAGATTTCCAATGAATTTTGATACCTAATTTTTCAGCTTGTTTAACTATTAAAGAATTAGTTTTATCTCTTATATCAACTACTGAATTAACAATTACTCCACTATTATTTAAAGAGATGGCAGTTTCATATGCTGAATCATTATTTGTAAACAAAGATACTTTTTGTCCACATTTAACTCCATAATAATCAATGTACTTTTTGATTGAAGAGGCAAGCATAATTCCAGGTCTATCATTATTGTTAAAAATTAATGGTCTCTCCATGGCCCCTGTAGCTATAATTACTTTTTTTGCTCTAATTTTCCAAAGTCTTTGACGAATTTTATCTTTTTTTTCATTTATATCTAAATGGTCTGTTAAATTTTCTCTTGCTAAAAGATAATTGTAACTATGATAAGCAGCTAAAGATGTTCTTGTTTTTATAGTTAAATTTTTAAGTGATTTTAATGTTTCAATTTCTTTTTTTAACCATTTATTTGAATAAGAATTGTTTATTTTAAAGCATTCATTTTCTTGGAAAATGGTAGTTCCACCTAGGGTATTTTTATCGTCTATCAATACAGTATTTAAATTATTCTTAGCTGCTATTTTAGCAGCTATTATTCCAGATATACCACCACCAATGACCAAAACATCACAGTGTAAATATCTATGATCATAAATATCCTTGTCAGGTTCAGTAGGTGATTTACCCAGACCTGCTGATTTTCTTATAAAGTATTCGTATAATTTCCAAAAATTAGAAGGCCACATGAATGTTTTATAGTAGAAAGCCGCAGGTATAATAGGGGAGAAAAAATTATTTACTGCACCTAAATCAAAATTAACACTTGGCCAGCAATTCTGGCTTGTTACCTCTAAACCTTCATATAACTCAATTTCAGTAGCTCTTGTATTTGGTTCTGTCATTGAAGCATCATTTCCAACTTGTACTATTGCATTCGGTTCTTCAGAACCACAAGCCATTATTCCTCTTGGACGATGATATTTAAAACTTCGTCCAACAAGGTGGATATTATTTGCTAATAAAGCTGATGCTAGTGTATCGCCTTTAAAACCATAAAAAGTTTTATTATCAAATTTAAAAGATATTCTTGATGTTTGATCAATAAACTTATTATTTGGTATTCTTAAATTTTTACTCATTATTATACTGGGGGTTTTTCACCCATTTTATAAACAGCATGAATTTTATCGTTAGAAGTGTCTCTAACCATATTGAACCATTTTCTACATCCATGAGAATGGTTCCATCTTTCAAATTGAATACCTTTAATATTTTTTCTCATGAAAAGATATTCTGCCCATTGATCATCGCTCATTTCTGTTGGTTGTTTTGGTCTAATAATATGTGCTTCACCACCCGCAGAAAACTCGCTCTGATCTCTCTCTCCGCAATAAGGACAATTAATTAAAAACATTAGTGTGCTACAGCAGCTGCTCCATGTTCATCAACAAGATCACCACTTACAAATCTATTTATATTAAAATCAGCATTTAATTTATGCGGCTCATCATTAGCGATAGTATGCGCAAATAAATCACCTGAACCTGGCGTTGCTTTAAATCCACCTGTACCCCAGCCACAATTAAAATATAATCCTTTAATGTGTGTCTTGCTAATTATTGGACTGGCATCTGGACAAATATCAACAATACCACCCCATTGTCTTAACATTTTCATTCTACTAAAAATAGGGTAGAGTTCTAATATAGCTTTTAATGTTCCTTCAACAACATCATGACTTCCTCTTTGTGTGTATGAAATATAGGCATCGGTTCCAGCACCAATTACCAATTCTCCCTTATCTGATTGACTCACGTAAGCATGTACAGCGTTAGACATAACAACAGTATCTATGATTGGTTTAACTGGTTCAGATACTAAAGCTTGTAAAGGTTTACTCTCAAGGGGCAACTTTAAATCAACCATATTTGCAATAACACTAGAATGACCAGCAGCTACTACTCCAATTTTTTTTGTTTTTATAAATCCTTTTGTGGTTTCTATTCCTTCAACACAATTACCACTTCTTTTTATTCCTTTAACCTCACAGTTTTGAATAATATCAACACCCATTGCATCAGCCCCACGCGCATAACCCCAAGCAACAGCATCATGCCTTGCTGTTCCAGCTCTTCTTTGCAATGTTCCACCTAAAACTGGATATCTAATGTTTGGTGAAGTATTAATTATTGGGCAGAATTTTTTTACTTCTTCAGTATTCAGCCAAACTGCATCAATACCATTTAATCTATTTGCATGAGTTCTTCTTTTTAAATCTCTCACATCCTGAAGGTTATGAGCTAAGTTCATAACACCCCTTTGACTAAACATGACATTGTAATTTAATTCTTGAGATAAACTTTCCCAAATTTTTAAAGCATGATCGTACAAGCCTGCACTTGCATCCCATAAATAATTTGAACGAATTATAGTTGTATTTCTCCCTGTATTTCCTCCTCCAATCCAACCCTTTTCTACAACTGCAATATTTGTCATGTTGTGTTTTTTAGCTAAATAAAAGGCTGTGGCTAAACCATGTCCTCCACCACCTATAATAACTGCATCATACTCTTTTTTTGGTTCAGGATCTCTCCATGCTCTTTGCCAATTTTCATGGTAACTAAAAGCATTTTTAATAAGAGAAAATATAGAATATTTATTTTTCATAATTTGCAAGAAATTACTTGATTAAGATTGAATATTCAATGATTTCAAGTTACACAGTAGTCGACGGAAAGGTGGGTGAGCTGGTTTAAACCAACGGGTTGCTAACTCGTCGTGCGTCGAAAGATGTACCGAGGGTTCGAATCCCTCCCTTTCCGCCATTAATAAAGAGGGTCGTTCTTGAAAAAATCTTTTAATTTTATTGGTTTTTGCTCCAGAATATATCTATAGACATTGTAATTCTCCAAAACTCGTTGAACATAATTCCTTGTTTCTTTGAATTTAATCAATTCAATCCAATCTACATAGTCAATTTGATTTTTTTGTGGGTTTTTATTTATTTTTTTCCAATATCTTACTCTTTTGGGTCCTGCATTGTATGCGGCTATTGCAAAAGGATATGAGCCATCATATTCCAGAATTAAACCTGCTATATAATGAGATCCTAAATTTACATTATATTCTGGATCCGAGGTTAATCTAGTTTTTGAGTAGGGTAATTTTGCCTGTTTGGCTACAACTTTAGCAGTGTAGGTCATTAGTTGCATTAGGCCTTGTGCACCAGCGTGACTATGTGCACTTGTATCAAATTCACTCTCTTGTCTTATTATAGATAATATAAAAGCAGAGTCCGGAATTTTTCTTCCGTTAATAACATTTGGAGTGCTTATTATAGGATAATTGTATTTATTGTGAAATCTTTTTTCATAGGAGGCAATTTTGGCTATCTGAATTGCAAAATCAAATCGTGAAATTTTGGAAGCTAATTTTGCAGCCAAAACTTCGCTACCCATATCAATGTTATCAGCCGCTAGACCTCTTAAAAGATGTTTAGTATATTTATCTTTATTTAATTCATCTAACAGATAGACTACTTTAACTATATCTTTTTTATAAAATTTTTCAGCATAGTCTTTATCAACTTCCATAATTTTGTTTAATTCGATTTTTTTATTTGGATTAATTTTTAAATGTGATAATTGACCGTAATAAGTAGTTAAGTATCTTGAAGACTCACCATAGTATTGCGTAGCCAAATCTTTTTTACCAATTTTTTCATAAGTTCTACCAAGCCAATAAGCTCCTCTTGAAAGACTTATTGGATAACCAACATTATTATAAAAATTTTTAAAATGATTCTCAGCTAAGATCGGGTCTTTTAAAAAACTCAAAGCTATCCATCCACTCATCCATTCAGCCTCAGCATATTCTGGACCTTCTTTTAAAGCATGGTTGCTTACAATTTTATATGCTGTAGCGTATTTTTTTTTATATATTAAAGATCTTCCAATTATTCCTCTCTCAATCCACCATTTATCTGGTCTCACCATATAATCTTTTGTATTTTTAATTTTTAATAAAATTTCAAGTGATCCATCAACTCTTCCTCTTTTTCTACGCCATTTCAAACGATCATAATTTAAACCATGATTATTTTTAAATTTTTTAGGAACATTACTTATTGCAGCGTCTACACCATAGGATCTACTCATTAATAATTGTCTGGCTGTATAAAGCAACTGATAGTCTTTAGGTAAGTATCTTAACATTCTTTTCAAATCCCAATATTTATTTTCATAGGCTAAGTAATCAGCTCTTTTAATATAGTCATCTGAATTCAAAATATTTTTTAACTTTTTTCTAAAAAATTTCATATCATTTCTGCTTAAATCAGCAGTTATCCATCCTTCTTTAATTAATCTATTTCCTTCTTTAGATTCTCCTTTTAATAAATTCGCCTGACCTAATATAATTTTACCAAATCCACTTAAAGGAGGATTTTTTTTAAACCAATCGATAACGAAATTTGGAGATAAATCTTTAGCAGACATTTTGTGTTCTGCTAAGTATTTTATTCTACCAATTCTCGGATATTTAGGATTTAACTCTATGAACTTTTTGTAATCATAAAAAGCTAATTGATTTCCTGTTGTTAAAAGATGTTTCCATCTTATAAAATTATATATCGATTTATCTTTGGCTTTTTTTGCGGTTTTTTCAGCTAAATCCCATTTTCTTTGCTCCATATTTTTAATTGCAATTTTTGCTATCTCAAAATCTTTTTTTGAGTAATACTTAGATTTTTTTGCTCTAACTGATTTTTCTTTTTTAACAACTAAAGGTTTAATAGGAGGTATTATTTCACCATTAACAATTAATTTTTCAACTTTTTTTGTTTTTGTTTCTTCTGATTTTAAAATAGGTTTTTTTAGTGGTACTAAATAATTTGTAACTTTGTTTGATTTTTGTTCTTTGTTAATGATTGGTTTTTTCTCTGGCAGAATAATTTTTTCGTTTGCTTGTACAAAAAAAGCACCTTTAAAGAAGATTAAAATAATTATTGTAAATTTTATTAGCTTTTTTTTCATAATATATTTAATGAATCGTCAGTAATTTATGTTATAAGATCTCATGTTTAAAGGTTCAAATGTAGCACTTATAACACCATTCAAAGATAATAATCTAGATGAAGAAAATTATATTAAATTGATTAATTTTCATTTAGAAAATAATACTGATGGCATAGTTCCAGCCGGTACAACAGGAGAATCTCCAACATTAAGTCATAAAGAGCATCAAAAAGTAATTGAATTATGTATTAAGGAGACTAGAGGTAAAATTCCAGTTATTGCTGGAACAGGATCTAATTCGACTGAGGAGGCTGTTGAATTAACTAAACATGCTGAAAAAGCTGGAGCCAACGGCGCTTTAATTGTTACTCCATATTATAATAAACCTACACAAGAAGGTTTATATCAGCATTATAGATCTATAAATGATAATACTAGTCTACCGATAATAATTTATAATATACCAAGCAGATGCGTGATAGACATGTCAGTAGACACTATGGCGAGATTGTTTGAGCTTAAAAATATTGCAGGTGTCAAAGATGCTACTGGTGATCTAAATAGACTTGATCAAACTTTAAAAAAGCTAGGACCAGAATTTATACAGCTCACCGGAGAAGATGGTCTTGCTTTACAATTTAATAAAAGAGGTGGAGTAGGGATTATTTCTGTTACTGCAAATATTGCACCAAAGTTATGTTCTGATATGCAAAAATATTCAAAATCAAAAAAATGATAACGAAATAAAAGAAGCTGAGAGAATAGATAATATACTACAGCCGTTACATAAGTCTTTATTTTTAGAAAGTAATCCAGCCCCAGTAAAATATGCCGCAAATTTATTAGGATTATGTGGAGATGAAATAAGACTTCCATTAGTTAAAATTAAAAAGGAAACACAAGAAGAAGTTAGAAAAGCATTAACGAGTGCAAAACTTATAAGTTGATGAAAAAAAAAACCAATTCTGGTTTAAAAATTATTTGTTTAAATCGAAAAGCTAATTTTAATTATTTTTTTCACGAATTAATTGAAGCCGGTATCGTCTTAAAAGGTTCAGAAATTAAATCTATAAGATTAGGAAAAGTAAATATCGCAGATTCTTATGGTGTAGAGAAAAATGGTGAAATTTACTTAATTAATTCTCATATAGCATCATACAAGCAAGCCAGTTATTCAAATCATAATCCAACAGATGAGAGAAAACTTTTATTAAATAAAAAAGAAATTAATAAGCTTACAGGTAAATTAAACGCCGAGGGTTTCACTTTAGTTCCTACAAAAATGTATTTTAAAAAAGGAAAAGCAAAAATTGAAATCGCAGTTGCAAAAGGAAAAAAGCATTACGATAAAAGAGAAACTAAAAAAAATAGGGATTGGAACCGTGAGAAATCAAGGTATTTTAGAAAGTCAAGTTAATCAAGTTTTTTTAAGCATAGGATCTAATCTTGGTTTAAAAAAAAGAAATATTGATAAAACAAAGTTCCTTTTAGAAGAAAACTCTATTAAAATTATAAAAATTTCAAATATTTATGAAACATTTTCTTGGCCAGATAAAAATAAACCAAAATTCTATAATATTGTAATTAAAATTATAACAAGGCTGGAACCATCAGATTTATTTAGTGTCATTAAAAATATTGAAAAAAGGTTAGGTAGAAAAAAAACTTTAATTAACGAACCTCGAACCTGCGATATTGATATTCTTGATTATAATGGAAAAATTTATAAGATGAACGTTAATAAAAACAAATTAGTAATTCCTCACCCAAGGCTTCACAAGAGAAATTTTGTTTTATTTCCCTTATTTGAGATAGAAAAAAATTGGAAACACCCATTAAAAAAAACAAAAATTAAGGATTTATTAAAAAAATTAGATAAATCAGCTCTTTACTCTATTAAACAAATTTAAATAAATGATATAATTAATTGATGTTAAATTCAGAAGAATTAATAACTAAAGTCAAATCCTATAATAAGTTTTTGAATCCAGAAACTTTAACTAAAGCATATAATTTCGCTTTAAAAGCACATGAAAAGCAAAAAAGAGATGAAGGATCTCCATATATTATACATCCTATTGCTGTAGCAAATATTTTAACTGAACTTAAATTAGACAGTGCAACAATAGCAACGGGTCTTCTTCATGACACAATAGAAGATACATATGCAACATACCAAAATATTAAAGAAGAATTTGGTATTGAGGTTGCAGATTTGGTTGATGGAGTTACAAAAATTTCTGAATTTGAAAACCAAGCCATATCTAATTCAAAGGCTGAAAATTTTAGAAAACTCATTTTAGCAACCTCAAAAGATATAAGAGTTTTGCTAGTTAAACTTGCTGACAGATTACATAACATGAGAACAATTAAATTTGTAAACAACAAAGATAAACAAGCAAGAAAAGCTACTGAAACTATGGAAATATATGCACCATTAGCTGATAGGATGGGCATGAATAGAATTAGAGACGAACTTGAAGATCTTTCATTTCAAGTGTTAAACCCTGACGCTAGAGAATTAATTAAAAATAGACTAGATGAAATAAAAGATAATAGAACGACTAATATTAAAAATGTATCTAACGAAATTAAAGATGTATTAAAACAAAAAGGTTTAGAATCAGAAATTGTTGGACGAGAGAAAACACCTTTTTCAATTTGGAGAAAAGTACAAAAAAAAAGAGTTTCGCTTGAGCAAATAACCGATATCATTGGTTTTAGAATAATATTAAATAACACTGATGATTGTTATAAAGCTTTAGGAGTTTTTCATTCAAAATATAATTGTATACCTGGAAAATTTAAAGATTATATTTCCTCACCAAAAATAAATAATTATCAATCAATACATACAGCAGTAATTGGGCCAAAAAAAAGACCAATAGAAATCCAGATTAGAACCAGACCAATGCATGATTTTGCTGAAAGAGGAATTGCATCACACTGGAAATATAAATCATCTGAAAGATTTAATTCTTTAACATGGAAAGAATATGACTGGTTAAAAGATTTGGTAGAAATTTTAGAAAAAAATGAAAATCCAGAACATTATTTTGAATATACGAAATTACAAATGTTCCAAGAAAATGTATTCTGCTTTACACCAAAAGGAATGATTATAAAATTGCCTAAACATGCTACACCAATAGATTTTTCATATGCTGTCCATACTAAAATTGGAGATGCTGCGATTGGTTGTGAAATTAATGGAAAAGAAAGTGCATTACAAAGCACCTTAGTTAATGGAGATGTAGTTAAAATAATAACATCTAAAAAAGCCTCACCATCATTACACTGGCTTACTTCAACTAAAACAGGTAAAGCAAGAGCGGCTATAAGACGATATTGGCAATATAGAGATGGTTATCAATCGCAAAAAATTAAAGAATACAGAACTACATTATGGATTTCATTAATTGATCAACCAGGCAAATTAGGTGATGTGACAACAATGATAGGAGAGAATAAAGTTAATATTTCGAGTGTTGAAATGGTAGAAAAAACCGATAAAGCAATAAATTTTAGATTTAATCTAATAATTAATGACTTGAAGAACTTTACAAAACTTATAAGTGAGCTAAAACAAAAAGAATATAATTTCAAAATTATAAGACATAAAAATAAAAAGTATGCTTTCATTAAAAAACTCTTTAGCGGTTTTAAGAAAAACTAATGCTTTATTAGAAGGTCATTTTGTATTATCTTCAGGACTACATTCAACAATTTACGTTCAGTGTGCAAAATTATTAAGCAATCCAACTGAAGCTAAAAAAATTTGTATATCTTTAAGTAAAAAAATAAAAAAAAAAATAAAAAAAATAGACTTAATATTAGCACCTGCGATGGGAGGTATAATAATTGGATATGAAATTGGAAAACTATTAAAAAAAGAAACAATATTTTGTGAAAGGGTATTAGGCAAGTTTGTTCTTAGACGAGGTTTTAATATAAAAAAAAATTCTAGAGTTTTAATAGTTGAGGACGTAATAACAACAGGAAAATCAAGTTTAGAGTGTGTTAAACTTATAAAAAAGTCTCATGCTCAATTAGTTGGTTTTGCGTGTATTATAGATCGATCAAGTAAGAAAAGATTAAAAATAAAAAAAAAAATTATTTCTCAAATTAAATTGAATATTCCTACTTTTAATAAAAAAAATTTACCAAGCTACTTAAAAAATGTTCCAGTCTCTAAACCAGGAAGTAGATTTTTAAAATGAAAAGGTTAGGGGTTAATATTGATCATGTTGCAACCGTTAGGAATGCAAGAGGAGGGACTCATCCTTGTCCTTTAGATGTTTCTAAAAGTGCAATTAAATTTGGAGCAGATTCCATTACAATACATCTTCGCGAGGACAGAAGACACATCAATGATAGTGACCTTAAAAAAATATCAAAAACAAAAGTTCCATTAAATCTTGAATTAGCATGTAATTATAAAATGATGGAAATTGCATTGAAAAACAATCCATCATTTATTTGTTTAGTGCCTGAAAAGAGAAAGGAATTAACAACAGAGGGAGGATTAAACTTAGTTAAATACTTTAAGAGAATTAAATTTATGGTTAAAAAATTTAATAAAAAAAAAATTAGAACAAGTTTATTCATTAATCCAACAATAAGAGATGTAAATTATTCAAAAAAAATTGATGCAAAATGTATTGAAATACATACCGGAAAAATATCTAACTTAATAAAAAATAATAGAAATTATAAATCTGAGTTAAAAAAAATAAAGCAGTGTTCAAAATATGCAAATT
>CACOED010000010.1 GCA_902626245.1 uncultured Pelagibacteraceae bacterium
TGACAGGACCTCTTTTATCAAAATTATCATTCTGTTCAAAATCATCTATTTCTTTTTTCTTTAATTTTAAATAACTATTAATCACATCATCTCCAAAAGCTTCTCTTAAAACTTTATTTTCATCTAATTCATTAAGAGACTCTTCAATATCATTTGGTAATTTTTCCAAATTAGGATAATTTTTATAATCAGTGTACATATTACATGTTAATGGTTCACCAGGATCTGTTTTTTGGTTTAATCCAAATAATCCTGCTGCTATTACACCAGCTTGTAAAAGATATGGATTTACAGATCCGTCCATTAATCTTAACTCAAATCTTCCAGGATCAGGAATTCTAATCATATGTGTTCTATTATTTCCTGTAAAAGAAATACTACTAGGTGACCATGTAGCTCCAGATTTAGTTGCTGGAGCGTTTATTCTTCTGTAACTGTTTATAGTTGGATTAAAAAAAGATGACAACGATCTTGCATTTTTCAACAATCCTCCAACAAAATGATATGCTGTCTTACTTAATCCATATCTGTCACCTTGATCCAAAAATTTATTTTTATTTCCACTCCAAAGAGAAACATGTGCGTGACATCCATTTCCAGTTAAATTTTCGAAAGGCTTTGGCATAAATGTTGCTCTTAAACCATGTTTTTCAGCTAGGCTTTTTACCATAAATTTAAAAAACACATGTCTATCAGCAGTAACCAAAGTATCTGTATAGTCCCAGTTCATTTCAAATTGACCATTTGCGTCTTCATGGTCATTTTGATAAGGGTTCCAGCCAAGTTCAATCATTGAGTCACAAATTTCTTTGATTAAATCATATCGTCTCATTAAAGCAGATTGATCATAACAAGGTTTAGATTGAATATCTCTTGAGTCAGCGATAGAAGATCCATCTTGCGAAATTAAAAAATATTCACACTCGACACCTGACTTCATTTTCATATTTAACTTATCTAATTTTTTTATTTGATCTTTAAGCATAACTCTTGGGGATGCTTTTACAGGTTTTCCATCCATCCACAGATCCGAAGCAAGCCATCCAACTTCTTTGTTCCATGGTAATTGAATTAAACTTTCTGGATCAGGAATGGCAAACATATCAGAGTCAGCAGGTGTCATATCTAACCACGTGGCAAATCCTGCAAATCCTGCTCCATTTTTTTGCATGTCACCTATAGCTTGAGAAGGAACTAATTTTGATCTTAGGACACCAAACAAATCAACAAAGCTAATCAAAAAATATTTAATTTTTTTTTGCTTTGATATTTTTGAAAGGTTTTTTGTCATTTCAAATTCTACTAATAAATTTATATTGTATCAATATTATTCTTCATTTTTTCCTGGTATCCAATTTGTTCCTGCTAGAGGAACTCTCGCCATAGCTGCCGCTTCAACAGTTAAAGCAACTAAATCTTCAGGTTCAAGGTTATGTAAATTATTCTTTCCACAAGCTCTTGCAAGCGTTTGAGCTTCTAATGTCATCACCTTTAAATAATTAGTAAGTTTTTTCCCTGCTTTTATAGGATCTAATCTTTTCATTAATTTTGGGTTTTGAGTAGATATACCAGCTGGATCATTTCCTTCATGCCAGTCATCATAAGCACCTGCGGTTGTGCCAAGTTTGTTATAATCTTTTTCCCATTTTGGATCATTATCCCCAATAGCAATCATTGCAGCACTCCCAATTGATACTGCGTCTGCTCCAAGTGCTAGAGCTTTCGCAACATCAGCACCATTTCTTATACCTCCTGATATAATAAGCTGAACGTCTCTATGTGCATTTAAATCTTGTAAAGCATCTACCGCTGGCCTTACACAACCCAAAGTAGGTTGCCCGACATTTTCAATAAAAACTTCTTGAGTAGCTGCAGTTCCACCTTGCATTCCGTCAAGAACAACAACATCAGCACCCGCTTTCACTGCTAGAGCAGTATCATAGTACGGTCTCGCTCCCGCAATTTTAATGAAAATTGGAACTTCCCATTTAGTAATTTCTCTTAATTCTAAAATTTTAATTTTTAAATCATCTGGACCAGTCCAATCAGGATGTCTACAGGCTGATCTTTGATCAACACCTTTTGGTAGAGTTCTCATTTTTGCAACACGATCATTAATTTTTTGACCCAATAACATTCCACCACCACCTGGTTTTGCTCCTTGTCCGATTACTACCTCAATTGCATCTGCTTTCCTTAAATCATCAGGATTCATTCCATATCTTGAAGGTAACAATTGATAAACTAAATATTTTGATTGACCTCTTTCCTCTGGGGTCATTCCTCCGTCGCCAGTAGTTGTAGATGTTCCTGCAGCGCTTGCACCTCTACCCAAAGCTTCTTTAGCTGCACCAGATAAAGCACCAAAACTCATTCCAGCTATAGTAATTGGAATATCTAATTGTAATGGTTTTTTTGCGTATCTTGTTCCTAATGTGACGTTTGTTGTACATTTTTCTCTATACCCTTCCAATGGGTATCTTGACATTGATGCACCTAAAAAAAGCAAGTCATCAAAATGTGGTAATTTTCTTTTAGACCCACCACCTCTTATGTCATAAATACCTGTAGTTGCCGCTCTTCTTATTTCTGAGTTAGTATATTCATCAAAAGTCCACGACTGACGAGGAAGAGTTCTATTGTTCTTTTTCATAATTAGTAATCTGAAATATTGTCAATTTTAAAATTATATAATTTTTTAGCAGATCCATATCTTTTAAAACTTTCAGCTTTATAATTTTTTATATCAGCGTCTTTCAAAATTTTCTTTAAATTTTTTAAATGTTTTTTATCCATTTTTTTTTCAATACAGTCGGCACCTAAAGATTTAACATCTCCTTTTATATAAATATTTGTTTCATATAAACTGTCTCCTAACGCCTCACCAGCATTTCCACAAACAATTAGGTTGCCAGATTGTGACATAAATCCGGACATATGACCAACGGAACCTTTAACTACAATATCAATACCTTTCATTGAAATTCCACATCTTGAACTGGCATCTCCATCAATTATTAAAAGACCTCCATGGGCAGTTGCACCAGCAGATTGAGAGGCATTTCCTTTTACATGTACTTTTCCAGACATCATATTTTCAGCAACACCAGTTCCAACATTTCCCTCTATTGTTATATTTGCTTTTTTATTCATCCCCCCACAATAATAACCAACATGACCTTTAATAGTGATATTCATCTCATCATTTAAACCCGCGCATATTGCATGATTTCCTTCAGGATTAATTATAGTAAAGTCTCTTTCATTTTGTTTTCGATCTAAATTTTGCAATTTATCGTTTATTTTTCTCAGTTTTAATTTTTTTAAATCTAATTCCATTAATCACCCCAAGAGTATACAACACTAGGCTCTGGTTCAA
This sequence comes from uncultured Pelagibacteraceae bacterium, assembly GCA_902626245.1. Taxonomy (GTDB): domain Bacteria; phylum Pseudomonadota; class Alphaproteobacteria; order Pelagibacterales; family Pelagibacteraceae; genus Pelagibacter. The sequence goes on from CACOED010000010.1 coordinate 3,380, forward strand.
AAATTTTTGCATTATTTACTTCAGGTAAATGAGCCATTGCTTGAAACTCTGAAGCTATAGCGACATAATCATCTGTTTCAGCAATTACTGCAGGCTTACAAGCAATTTCATCTCTTAAAACAGCAAATCCATTTCTAGTTCCTGTAATAAAAGTATAAAAACCATCTAAATCTTTTAACCCATCTTTTAGTGTTTCTTTTAAACTTTTTTGTTTAGAAAGATGATTAGAAATATACCCAGCAGCTACTTCTGTATCATTTTCAGAATTGAAATTAACTCCATATTTTTTCAACTTTCTTCTGAGATTATTATGGTTTGATAACGAACCATTATGAACTAAACACTCATCCTCTCCAGTAGAGTAGGGATGAGACCCATTAGTAGTTATAGCACTTTCCGTTGCCATTCTTGTATGTCCAATGGCATGAGTGCCTGTATAATTTTCAAGTTTAAATTTTTTTACCACGTCTCTTGGGTTGCCAACTTGTTTAAAAATTTCGATAGATTTTCCATAACCAACTATTGAAACATCCTTAAAATTTTTTTTTAAAATTTTTAAAACTTCTATGGGTTTTATATATGTTTTTATAATTACATGATCTGAATTTTTTATTAATTCGAAATTATCAAAATATTTTTTTATATTTTCTTCAAAATCATTAAAATTAATTTTGTTTATACAGATTGAATATTTATATCTGTTATCATTTTCTCCATTATAAATTGCAAAACCAGCGCTATCAGGACCTCTAGAACTCATATTAATCAGCATTTTAGACAGATGTGATCCTAAAGAGTTTTCTAATTTTTTGTTTTTTAGATAAATTCCAACTATACCACACATAATTTTTAGATATTTTTATGCATAAAGGAAAACTAACAATGCTGCAATTACTATTATTATCACAACTACTACTAATAGAGTTATCATAGATTTATTTTTAAATTTTTATTTCCATTGTTTTTCCTCTAAAGTCCACATACCGCCTGGAAGTTTTCCATCTTTAATAAAGGCATCAACGACATTTTTTAATACTGTAGAAGCAGAATTGTTAAAATTATTACTTGGCAAGGCTTGTCCATAAGCAATAGAACCAGTACTAAAAACCGCACCATCATTAGGTGCTGTAAAATAAGTCATATCTGCTCTTATTCTATAGTCTAACGAGCCCACAAGACCGGCATAAGCGTATAACAATTCTTCTGTAACCAGTACATAATTATCACTATGTCCACCAGAGGATGAAATTATTTTTGTATGGGGAGGTGTGCCCAATGAAAGATCATATCTATCCAATTCAACACCAGCGGCTCCACCATATGCTAAACCATGATCACCAATTATTTCACCGTCTACTCCCTCTGTAATCCAAGATACTGTTCTGTGCCAAGCATCAGGCATTTTTCGCAAGGGTTCTGCTGTATCAAAACCTTCGGCTATAAAACCCACTCCTGCAAATTTTTGGGGAGCTCTTCCTCGACTTCTCCACAATCCACCTCTTTCTCCTGTTGTTTGCATATAATACTCTCCTGGTTTAGCAGCCCATGCCCTCATACCAGCATCTAATTTTCTTACTTCCATACACCAAGGTTCATCTTCATAAAAACCAACTACCCAGTAAAAACCATTTCCACCCATATATATAAATCTTCCTCCTTGAGATACATAATCTTCCATTGCATCCAACATTTTCTCTGAGGTATATTCAGGGTGAGTACCAGTGATTACACATTTATAGGGCTTAATTGCATCAAGTCCTTCTTTATGTAAATCTTCGTCGGTAACAATGTCATAATCTTTGTAGTGATGTTCAAGCCATCCCGTAATAGAAAGATCGGCAGGAAACTGCCATGTAATTCCCATTCCAGATGTTCTATACTTTGGTCTCATATTTAGAATAGGTCTCTTGTACGAAGTAAAACAAACACCAGCACCATCAGCATAACTATCATAGGTAGATAGACCGAATTCAGGATTTTTATATTGCTCAACATCTATATCTGAAATTGTTGGAGGTTGACCAGTCATTGGTTGAATAATCTGAGCTTCAAAACTTAATTTTTCGTTTGCATAAGCTAAATAACTAGCGGTTGGAACTAAAAAGCATATTTTTGATTTTGGTGTTTTAGGTCTTACAAAAAAAACAATATATTCCTCTCCTAATCCAGTACCATTCCCAGCTCTTAATCTTACTGCATAAATTCCACTTTTTAAATTTTCTGGGATAGTCATTGATTTAGTAACTTCCCATCCTGCATCTGTGATGGCATCAGGATGAAAATCGATACCACCATATTCATTAGGGGAAAGTCTAAAACTATCATTTTTACCAGACCAGTTCCATCCAGTCATTGCTCTAACTGGATGATTGTATCCCACAGAATTTAATTTATTTGGCCCAATGTCAATAACTGTATTATTTATACCTTTTTCAGAATATCCTTTTGTTGTATCCCAATACGCAACTATAGATTCTTTATCAGGAAGTTCTCCTGCACAAATTTTATCTAATTCCTTACGCGATAATACTTTTTTACAAACACCATGTCTGTCTACCTTTCCGGCAAAAGTTCCAGATACAAATTTACCTCTCAACTCATGATCATCTATCGCTCCACCAACAATAAAAGGAGTAGTTGGATTATTTTTTTGTTTAAACCTAAAAGTTGTTTGAGTGTGAGATCTATAATCATAAGGAACAACCTTTCCAATTAAAGAATTGTATCTATTTACAACTCCTTCCTGATATAAGCTAGCTTCCCCCGATTTATAATTAAATGTTGCAGCCACAAAATACCAAACTTTTTTAATTACAGGCAACTCTGATACTAAATAATCCACTTCTTTACCATCTCCTACAACAAGCTCAAAATATCCATCTTTATTTATACCTATACCAAATCCTTCATTAGTTTTATTATCCCATCTACAAAATATCCATTGGTGTGAACCCGTATGTGGAGTTGAAGAATTCACGTACCCAAAAATTGTAAAGTCACCATCTATTGCTAATTTATTATTAGGGTCTTTAGCTTTTAAAAAAGATCCTAATTGAGTAAATTGTTTTTTAACTTTCCATTTACCATTTATTTCGCTTTCAATTTTCTCATCCATATATCCAGGTCCATTAGGATGTTCATCTCCGTGAATTATTCTTACAAGCTGAGCATCAGCAGTATCTGTTCCATCAGCTGAAACATGAAAATCCAAATTATCTCCCGGTTTTACAGATAGTTTATCTGTGTATCCAAATACTTTAATTTCTGCCATTTATGCCTCCATTAGATCTTGTATTCTTCTTAAAAATAATCCGTGATAAGCAGCCTCAACTGTATCATATATTTTGTCCTCAACCAGTCGAGGAGATCTTCCTCTTACTCCCGAAAGAGCCATTATTTTATATTTCTTAAAAGGTACTTCACATTTTACAACATATTTATCATTCATGGCACCTCGTCTAAAATAATAACAAACTCTTTCCAAAGCCTCACTGTGCTGTCCTAAAGGTTTTTGTTTATGCTCTTCAATTATCTCATCGCAAATTAAAGTTTTTAAAAACTCTCTTTGCATTTTGTCGTATCTTTTTCTGTATATTTCATCTTTATTATCCATCTCTGTTGCTTGTTCTGGTAACATTTCTCCTCCTCTTTCTAATCTTGATGATCTTGCCTCACCTTTCTTTTTATCTCTCCAATCTCTAAATTGTTTTCTTATTCCAAATAATCCATTTTTCAAAAAAAGAATTGTAAACATCATTATCAATCCTATTATGATATATCTATATGGACCAAGTTCTACTAGAACTCTATCTAAAACTACTATAATTAAAGTACCTGCTACTGCACCATCTGCTCTTCCAATGCCACCAATTGTAATCATTGCTAAACCCATGATTACTGTATGAAAGGAAAATATATCAAATGCACTGCCTCTATAATAAGCAGCATAAAACCCTCCAATAAATCCTAAAGCGATTGATGATATTAAAAAGACAGTAACTCTTGCCCTTTTATAGTTAACACCTGATGCTTCTGCAAAAGCCTCTTTTTTTTCAGGTGCTAATTTTAGAATTCTACCTAATCTTTTGCCATCTACAAATCTAAATAGAAAAAGTGCTGCAATTAATAATGCAAATCCAGAGTAATATTGTACGAGAGTTTGTGTCATAGGTGCCCAGTTATCATCAACAAAAGTGTCAGCTCCATACAGTCCACCTGATGCAGCACCAAATGCATGTGAAGTTGTGATAAATACTCTACAAAGTTCGTTAAGACCTAGAGTTAAAAGTCCATAATAAAACCCATCTAATCTTAAAGCGGGTAGGGCTATAATAACTCCAAAAGCTAGCCCAACAAACATACCAATCATAGGCAACATCCACCAAGGTAAGCCTAAATTTATTGATAACCAGGTAGTTAAAAATGCTGACATTCCAACTATGGCATATGTAGCTAAAGAGAATATTCCTGCAGTTCCGATTACAAGTGTCCAACAGAGATTTATTGATGCATAAATTCCAAATATTCCTCCAGCAGTCAGCAGGCTATTTTTAAATCCATCTGGTAAAATAAAAGGCATTATTGCTAAAGCTAGTAAACTTAAAAACCAAAATATTGGTCTTTTATCTTTCCTAATTTTTTCTGGTTTAAGACTTTTCCTATTATATACACCTTGTGTCCATAATATTGTTCTTCTAGTTGGCCACCATCTAAGTCTGTTCCAAATTTTTTCACCATGATTGCTTGACTTATATTCGTAATGAAATCTTCCGATTTTAGTTGTTGGGACCTTAAATGCTTTAGTGTCTCTCCAAATTTGATGAGGATTCTTCCATTCAGGTGTTGGAACTTCGTGATTACCACCTTTAGCTCCCCATACAGCCAATGGATTTTTCCAAGTTTTTCTTTTTTTTGTCTTGATATCGCTCATGCTTCTCTCGCTTTATCTAATATACCTGCAATTCCTCTAGGCCTGATGATAAGCACAATTATAATTAGTGCAAATTGAGTCATTAAAACATATCTTCCACCTAAAAATTTTGTGGTAAGAGCTTCATTAAATCCAAGAATAATTGCAGCAATAACAGCTCCTCTAACACTTCCTAGTCCACCCATTAAAGCTATGCTTACACCCTTTATCATTGGAGTTAGACCACTGAACGGTGAAAGATAATATGTTTGAGATAGCAAGGCAGCAGATAAACCAGTCATAGCTCCAGTTACTGCCATCACATAAATTCCAGTTTTACGCACACCAATTCCAACAATACTTGCGGCATGTGGATTCATCATCATTGCTCTAATTTCCAAACCTCTTCTGCTAGATTTCATCCATCTTACAACAATAGTAAGCATTATAATTGAGGAAAAAATTATTCCAATTTTATCAGCTGTCAAAACAACATCCATAATTTTAATTTTTCCGTAGCCAAAAAATTCTGGAAGCAGTTTTGCTTTTGGTCCAAAATTTTGAAGTAAGATTTGGCCTCCTATTAGGCTAACAGCCAGTGTTCCTATCATACCTCTTATTGTAAAATTGGGTTTATCATGCACCGGAATAAATACTAGGAGACACACTAATACACCTCCAATTACCCCTGCAGCAATACCCATAAACATTACAAAAATTGGTTCTCCATATATATGTCTTTCTGCTAACCATGCTCCATATCCCGCAAATGAAAAAATAAAACCGTAACTTAAATTTAGTAATCCTAATGCTGACCAAGTTATTGAAACAGCAACAGCAATTAATCCATAAATTGAAGCTACTGTGATGCCATTAATAATTAAAAAAATTAAATCATTCATAAGTTAATTTTTTAAACCCATTGATAAAGAAGATGAGGCTTCTCCTTTTAATTTACCTGCATGCATACCAATTATTCTATCGACTTTGCCTTCAAGAAGAGCCACATTTTGTTCAGCTATAATCATAGCAGAATCTTGTAAATTTATTTTTAACAAAGCTTCAAGGACACCTTTTCCAATTTTTGGAGCAAGTCCAAGTGTTGGTTCGTCAGCCATGTATAATTTTGCTTCTGACATCATGCCTCTTCCAATTGAGACCATTCTTCTCTCTCCTCCAGACAATCTTCCAACTGGTGTGTGTAATAATTTTTTTAATGGATTGAAAATTTCAAGTATTTCTTCTCTTTTTTGTTTTCTATTTTTCCAAGATTCTGGTGTAAAAGCACCACTATCAAGATGTTCTTCGACTGTAAGTCCATGAAAAATTTCATCTCCTTGAGGCATAATTGCTAAACCTTCTTTAACTACGATATGTGTATACCTTCCTGGTCCTTGACTTCTTGTTCTTCCAATTTCTTTTCCTTTAATTTTGATTGAGCCTCTCTGCCAGTGAGTAAGTCCTGCGATTGCATAAAAAAGCGTAGTTTTTCCATGTCCATTAAGACCAACAATACCAACTCTTTCACCAGATTGAATTATCAAGTCTAAATCATGTATAACTTGTAGAGGTCCGTATCCCGCTGATAATCCTTTTATTTCTAATACATTGCTCATTAAATATTATCCTTCAAAATATGCTTCTTTAACTTTAGGATTGTTAATAACATCCTCTAAATTTCCTTCTGCTATAATCTCTCCTGCATCCATAACCACAACTCGGTCAGCAATGGTGGCCAAGAGTTCAATTCTATGTTCAACAATTAAAACTGCAATATTCATTTCTTTTGATAACATTCTTAATGTATTATCTATCTCATCGATTTCAGCATTAATTAATCCAGATGCTGGTTCGTCCATTAAAATTATATCTGGCTCTCTCATTAAAACACTAGTCATTAGAAGTTTTCTTCTATTAAATGTCTCTAGTTTTGTATTTTCTGTATCCCAATTGACTTTAAATTTTACTAAATCTGCAGCATATTCTGCATCAGTCACAGGAAGATAAGGTTTTGTAGATTGCCTAGCAGCTTTTAGAGTTTCGCCGACAGTCATATCCTCTGGAACAACAGGTGTCTGATACGTTCTACCTATACCCATTCTTGCTCTTTCGTAGAGTGGTTTATTATTAATTATCTTATCTTTATAAATTACATCTCCGGTTTTTTGTTTATATCTACCGGATAATATTTCTATTAATGATGTTTTTCCTGCACCATTTGGTCCGATTATACCTAAAACCTCACCTGGTTTAATATTTATATCTATATTTCTTAATATTTCTCTTCCACCAAGATCAATACTAATATTTTTACAAGAAAAAAAATCTTTAGCCAAATCTTTATTCATGCTCTAAACCATTTAATAAATTAGATTAAAGTAAAAAGAGGGCGAGATATTCGCCCCCTTTTAAAATTTTAAGTTAACTAAATCTTACCACCAGTCACATCCTTCCAATTTAGATTGACTGTAATCGTTTGGCCAGATTATTCTGTGTTGAACATTTTGAACTTGAACATACAGTTGTCCCATTCCAGTTTCATGAGAATTAGACTGATTACCAAAACCATTGTCTGGAAAGTGCAATGCCTCTTGATATTCATTATTCATATCCATCATTCCACAAACACCTCTAAATGGATTTGTTCTTATCCAATCACAATTTTTCTTGAAATCTTCCTGGTTAAGTCCAAGGGCTTTTGTAGCATTCCAAGACGCTGCTAGATAATTAACTATATCATATCCATTACCTGTATAAACTAGTCCCATTGTGTTCTTCTTATAAGTTCCAAATTCAGGAAATCTCTTTAGATAATCTTTTCTGAATTGTTCACCCATTTCATCTCCGTATACTCCAAGAACAGTGCTCCAACAGAAACCTTCCATTGCTCTTCCTCCAAGCTCTAAAAACTCAGGTTGAGATGCTCCATATTGAACATAGACTATAGCTCCTGGCACTGGGTCAGCTCTAAACTGTTTGCAAAAAGCTGCCTCTTCTGCTGCCATCCAGTGATTACACATTATAGCACCAGCACCAACTTTTTTAAGTTCTTGGATAACTGGACCCCAATCATTTACTGGATATTGTATTTGTGTATCTCCTGCCAATTCCCAATCTGATTTAGCTAAAGACTCTTTAGCCGCTTTCAAAATAGTTTGATTATAACCTGTTTGCTCAGAGATTATATGTACTTTGTTATTCACAGGTTTCCATACACCAGTTTTTTTCATTGCATCAAGCCACATTGGGTAAGTCCATCCATAGTTAACTTCTGATGGGTCTGTTTGTAATACGTGACTGTACTTCTTAGGATTTCTTTTGAATTCCTCAGTTGCCAATCTTTGTGTATTACCCTGTAGATATGGTGCTTTCCATTTTGCTGAAGTATCCATTCCAGGTATTGGTGCAAACGTGAAAGCATTAGATATAGCATGCACTTTTTTATCTATACATGCTGCAATTGCTGACTGAGTACTTTCTGCAGACAACTTGTCATAATCAGGTACGAAAGTTTTTAACTCTCTACCTTGCACTCCACCCTTTGCGTTAATTGCTTCAATAGCCATAATCGTTCCGTTTAGGTGATCTTGGTCATCTGCTACTCCATATGGAGTAGATAAAGATGATGGTACACCTATCAGCAAATGGTTTGAAGCGTCAGCTCTTCTAACCCAAGGCATAGGTAAAAAATTAGATGCTGCTGCTAAAAAAACAGCACTTCCTAAGCCTTTTATTACTTTTCTCCTTGTTTTATTTTTTAAGGATTTTTTTTTGTTTTTTTTCATTGGTCCTCCATGTCTCATGCGACAAACGTTACCAAAAGTTAGACATTAGAACAATTCTAATTTGCATTTTTTTTCTATCTACAGTTGTATATATGGTAGATTGAAAAAGGTGATTTAAAAATCTTTAAGTGTTTTTTATTTAAAAAAACTAAAGATTTGGCTTTTATATAATATAAGATTGACAATCAAAAATAATACAATTGCAACTAGCAATCCGTATTTAGCTTTTGGCCATGCTAGCCTTGCCATTTTTTCTGGTATTTTATTTTTATTATCTGATTTTTTTTCTTCCATGTAGAAATATAAGGGCGCATATTTTTATGCGCCCTTTATTTAAATTTAATTACCCGTCAGTAATATTACTTTTCCAGTCATTTGAGCCAGGTCTCTTTCTAGCAATGGTATCCATTTTGCCTTTTTCTTGCATATTGGAAATGACATGCCATCCTAACCACAATATCACTAAAACTAGAACTAAAATTCCTTCAGTTCCAACTCCAGGGTAAACAGGTCCTTGCACCTCAGCTGCGCTAAGGTGATCTATCCAGTTTGTAACTGTTGCCATAAGTTTCCTCCTTTACCTTGAGGATGACGCAACAGCTTTTTCATCGCTCTTTGCATCTTCCATTATTGTGTAGTCTAGACCAGCTAATTCTACTTCTCTTGGAATTCTTAGTTTACCCATTCCTTGAAGTATTTTAGCTATTATATATCCTGGTAAGAAACCAAGTACACCGAACATAATTATTGCACCAATAAACATTCCTAATGGATTTATTGGGGCATAGTCTGTTCCTACCCACATAGCTCCTACACTGTAACCTGACGAAGGGTATCCGTTTAGAACAAAACCACAAATTACAAGTCCAGCGAAACCGGCATAACCATGAACTGCAACAGCACCAACTGCATCATCAATTTTGAATTTACGTTCAACCCAATAATGCAATTTATATGCAACCCAAACTCCAATCATTGCAATAATAAATGATTGAATTGGATGATATAAATCATTTCCTGCAGAAGCACATATTATTCCTGCTAGTCCACTAGAGTAAGTCCAGAAAGGATCTCCTTTAGATATAACATAACCAGCTAGTAAACCTCCAGATAAAGACATTAAGAAGTTATATGTGATTGCACTTAGAGTTGTTGGTGTTACGTAAATGTTAGTTGCTGTCCAGAATGTTACACCTTCCATTCCATATTCAGGTCCTAAGTCATATATTGGTATATTACACGCTGCGTAGAAACCCCAGAAACCAGTATAAATTAAGAATAACCCAATAGTTACTAACCATGGATTTCTTGGTCCTATATTTCTAGGTTCACCACTAGACGAGAATTTTCCTATTCTTGGTCCTAATACTGCTAGCACCCCAAGAGCAAATCCTCCAGCTACTGCGTGAATAACTCCTGATGCATAGGCATCATGGTATCCCAATATTTTTAACATCCAACCATCGAAATGCCATCCCCAAGCAGCATCAATTACCCAAAAACATGAGCCAATTGCTATTGCTAATATACCGAATGCAAATGTTGTTATTCTTTCAATTACAGCACCTGAAACGATTGAGGCAGCAGTCCAAGAGAATAATAAGAACGCAGCCCAAAATACACCACTTATGTGGTCATTAAGGTTAGTTCCCATTAAGTCACTAGTCGCTTTATACCAAGTTGCACTAAAAGCAGATTCGTCTGTTATTAGAGCAGCACTTTCATTCATTATTGAAGGTGCCAAACCTGGTCCAGTTGGAAATGCCCAATATATCCACCAACCAAATAAAAACCAAGTTACTGTTACCAATGGTATCAGCATCGTGTTCTTCATAAGAGTATGTTGGTGATGTTTATATCTTGAGGCTCCAACTTCATACATACAGAAACCTACGTGTATCAGGAACATAAGAACTACAGTTACCCAATAGTAAAATTCTGTAAATATGGTAGTCAATGCACTAAGTTGATCAGTCATTGCCTTCCTCCTTTTTATATTTACATTGTTAGAATAAACAAAAATATTTTCTAACAAGTATACTTTGTTAATTTAAACTAACTAATTGAGATTCTAAATTTTTAGACGATTTATAACAACAAAAAATTAAAAATAAAAAAGTACCATTTTACTTGGTGTTTTACTAAAATAATACTCAAATTGGACGTTCACACAACCTATAGTAGATAATAAAATTTTTTGATTCCTAGAATTTTCTATAAGCTTTTTTAAGGTCCACAAGAGGGTGGTTAGGAGACATTTGAAATTTTACAAGAAGTTCTCTTGCAATCATATCTCTATCTTGTTGATTGTTTGGAAGTTTAATTTTTTTTGGAATTGTGACCCAACCGTTAGCATTTCTATCAAAAACCGCAGGCCTATCTTCTTCATATCCCATATGAACATCTTCAAGCCAGTTCAAATCGTCCCAACCCATATGCTCAATATACTTTTTTAAAAATGGTGTTAGTCTTTTATAATCTGGTAGCAAGTTTACATCATATCGATAACCAATTGTTTGGCCGATCATTTTTTCTCTAGCAGATTCTTTCTTTTTTCCTAATTGGCCTTTAACTTCTTTAGTTTTTATTTTTTTCTTTTTCTTTTTCTTTTTAACCATTTTAAACCTTAAATTTTATGGAAATCGTCCACTCCTACAGTATGATTTGTTCCAGATAGAGGAACTTTTGCTAAAGCCGAAGCTTCCATAGTTAATGCCGCCATATCTTCTGGTTCTAATGAATGAATGTTTGTTTTACCACATGCTCTTGCTAACAACTGAGCTTCTAAAGTCATTGCGTGTAAGTAATTATAAACTCTCAATGCCGCATCATCAGGATTTAATCTTTTTCTTAATTTAGGGTCTTGAGTGGCAACACCAACTGGACAACGTCCTGTATGACAGTGATAACAATGTCCCGCTGGAACACCCATTTCTTTTTCAAAGTTAGATTCTGGAATTTCTTTATTGCAATTTAGAGCAACCATGGCTCCAGTTCCAATCGCAATAGCATCAGCACCTAAGGCTAAGGCTTTAGCCATATCAGCACCATCTCTGACTCCACCAGCGTAAATAAGTGTAACCTTTCCAGTTTTACCTACATCATCAATTGCTCTTCTTGCTTCTCTTATAGCCGCTATCCCAGGAATTCCTGTGTTTGCTGCAGCAATATGAGGTCCTGCGCCCGTTGATCCTTCCATTCCATCTAAATAGATTGAGTCTGGGTCACATTTAGCTGCCATACGAACGTCATCATAAACTTTAGCAGCTCCTAATTTTAATTGTATTGGGACTTTATTTTTTGTTAACTCTCTAAGTTCTTGAACCTTTAACGCTAAATCATCAGGACCTAACCAATCTGGGTGTCTTGCAGGTGATCTTTGATCAATACCAGCTGGTAAAGACCTCATTTCAGCAACCTGGTCAGTAACCTTTTGACCCATTAAGTGTCCACCCATTCCAACCTTTTGCCCTTGACCAATAAATACTTCAATTCCATCAGCTAGTTGAGCATGGTGAGGATTGAATCCATATCTAGACTGAATACATTGATAATACCATTTTTCAGAATATCTTCTTTCGTCAGGTATCATTCCACCTTCGCCAGAACAAGTGGCACTTCCAGCCATTGTTGCTCCTCTAGCTAAAGCAGTTTTCGCCTCATAAGAAAGCGCACCGAAACTCATACCAGTTATATAAACTGGAATATCTAATTCTATAGGATTTTCACATCTTGGACCAATTATAGTCTTTGTTTCACATTTTTCTCTATAACCTTCAATTACGAATCTTGTTAATGTTCCCGGTAAAAAAACTAAATCATCGAATGTTGGAATTTTTTTCATTAATGCCATTCCACGCATTCTGTATCTTCCAAGTTGAGCTTTTATGTGAATATCGTCTATTACCTCAGGTGTAAAAATTGAATTATAACCTAATAAACTTTTATTCCTCTTTGCAAACTCAGTTTTGCCATTCGAGTGGCCATTACCATTACCATTTTTCTTTTTTGCCATTATATAGCTCCTTTTTTCTCTGTAGGCTCTAATGCATCATAGTTCCAGAGTTTTTTACCTGCAACCACTTTAGTCATTTTTGATACATCAAAATTATCACCAATTTCGGCCACCTTAAGTTTTCTATTTAACCAATCTATATCATCTTTTGTCATAGGTGATTCTACCGCATCACTTCCAAAAGAACCAATTTTTCCACCAACATAAATTGTTCCATCGTACATAGAGTCTCCTAAGTTAATCCCTACATCACCTAGAATAACAATTCTTCCTCTCTGCATCATAAACCCTGTAAATGCGCCTGCATCTCCACCTATTATAATTGTTCCTCCTTTTTGGTCTATCCCAGTTCTTGCACCAACACTTCCTTTACAAATTAAATCACCACCTCTGATCGCTGCACCAAAACAAGACCCAGCATTCTTCTCAATCACAACTTTTCCAGCCATCATATTTTCAGCACAAGACCAACCAACTCTACCATTAATTCTTACTATTGGTCCATCTATAGAGCCAACTCCAAAATAGCCCAAACTTCCTTCAAAAATTAAATTAAGTTTATTAAGTATTCCAACTCCAAGACTATGTTTTCCTTGCGGGTTCTTTATTACTATTGTTCCGTAACCTTCACTCATTAATTCATCAATTTTTTTATTTGCTTGCATACAATCTAAATCTTTTACGTCTAAATCAGTTCTTTTATTAAAATCTACATCGTAGGTTCCCCAATAGAAAAAGTTTTCAGCTTCATCTGGGTTAAAAAATTTTTGTTGTGTTTTTCCAGTTAGCGTTTCGGTGTGCATACCCATGGACTGGGCTTTTGTTTTCTTTTCAACAGTTTTTAAGTTTGCCATACTTTTACCTCTCCATCAAAAGGATCATAAGTATCTATTTCTTGTGGAAGGATAGATCTAATTGCTATCTCTTCAGACCCCATTGCCACTAAGTTATCTGACTCATATAAAACCAATGGTTTTGCTGCCATTGTATCTTTAGCCATTCCCAAAGAATCTTTTGTAGCAACAAAGTATGTAAAAACTCCATCTAGACCAGTAAGCGACTCTTTCATCCCTTCTTCTAAAGTTGCTCCATTCCTCATTTTTTCGGCAAGAAAAACTGCTATTAGTTCTGAATCACATTCAGACATAAAACGCATTCCTTTATTTTCAAGAACTCTTCTGTTGTTCCAATAGTTTGTTAATTGTCCGTTGTGAACTACTGATACATCTGCAAAAGGATAACCCCAAAAAGGATGTGCAGATTTAATATCAACACCAGACTCTGTCGCCATTCTAGCATGACCTATGCCGTGTGTTCCTTGAACTTTATTTAATCCATACCTCTCTGATACTGCTGTTGCATCTCCTAAATCTTTTATAAGTTCTAAAGATTTTCCAATAGAAAGTATTTCAACACTTTGAATGCTCTCAATCGCTTTTGAAAATTCCATCAAATCTTTATCATACTTAATTTCATATCTATAAGAATAAGGAGTTAATTTTTGTTCTTTAACAACTAATGCTCCTAGTTCTGATAGTTTTTTATCTACAATTTTTTTTCTTTCATTGTAAACACTCTCATCTTCATTTACAGATGTACTACCTTCACCAACATTTTCACCCACTTTAAATCTCAAAATAAAGTTTTGACCGTCGTTATCAGCGTAAAGAGCATACCCTGTTGAATCTGGACCTCTATGCTTCAAAGCTTGAAGCATATTTTGTAGTTCTTCACCAACGTTTGATGATTTTCCCCTATGAATTAATCCAGCTATTCCGCACATAATTATCCTACTTTTACTTATTTTACTATGGAAGACAATCTAAATAAGTATCTAGATCCCATTGAGTTGTCGCCCCTAAAAATTTTTCCCATTCATCATTTTTATACCAGTGAAATACTTTATACATTTCATCTGGCATTGCAGATTTAATTACTTCATCCTCAGACAATCTGTCTAGAGCTTCACCTAAACTTAACGGAAGTTTTTTAACATCTTTACCAGCCTTTTTAGCTTCATACATACTTCTAGACTCAGGCTTAGATGGTTTAAGATTTTTTGAAATACCGTGGTCACAAGCTTTTAATAAAGCTGCACCCAATAAATATGGGTTATGCATTGAATCAACCGATCTATACTCAAATCTTCCAGGAGCCGATACTCTTAAACCACAAGTTCTATTTTGATATCCCCAATCAGCATAAACCGGAGCCCAAAAACCCTGATCCCAAAGTCTTCTGTATGAATTAACTGTTGATGATCCTAAAGCAGTTAGAGCAGGTAAGTGTTCCATTATTCCTGCAATGGACTGTAATCCAATTTTACCTGGTAATTGCATATCTTTAGTATCTGGCATAAAAGTGTTTGTACCTCCCTGAACATAGCCAAAAACTTCCTCTACTCCAGGCAATCTTTTATTTCCTAATTTATTTGTTACAACTTTTCCACCTTTCCATAATGACATGTTAGTATGACAACCACTTGCAGATACACCCATAAACGGTTTTGTCATAAAGCATGCTATTAAATTATGTTCTCTTGCTACTTGAGCACATATTTGTCTATAAGTAGAAAGTCTATCGGCGTTTCTTAAAACATTATCGTAGGTCCAATTTAATTCTAGCTGTCCAGGAGCATCTTCATGGTCTCCTTGAATCATATCTAAACCCATAGCTGAAGCGTACTCAATTACTTTCATGAATACAGGTCTCAATGACTCAAATTGATCTATGTGATAACAGTATGGTTTTGAAAAGCCTGCTCCTGTAGGGGTCCCGTCAGGATTTTTTGTCAACCACATCATTTCAGGTTCTGTTCCAACTCTTAATTCTAATCCATGTTTTTTTTGAAATTCGTCCATAAAAATTTTCAAATTACCTCTGCAATCAGAAGTTAAATGACCACCTGGATTTTGTCTTTCTTCTCTATTTCTAAAGCATGTAACAAAAACTCTTCCAATTCTTTTGTCCCAAGGTAATTGACAGAAAGTCTCAGGGTCAGGTATGCCAACAAGCTCCATAGCTTCAGGTCCATAACCGATATAATTTTTATGTCTGTCTACAAATAAGTTGGCAGTTGATCCATAAACTAATTGAAAACCTTTTTCCGCAGTTCTTTCCCAGTGGTCTGCAGGAATTCCTTTACCGACTACACGTCCTGTTACAGATATAAATTGGTAATAAATATAAGTAATACCTAATTCGTTAATTTTTTCTCTAACTCTTTTTACTAATTTAGCTCTACCAGGTTGGTTTACATGTTTTTCAAGATCAGTCATTTATTCCCTCCAAAGAATTTTTTTATTATAAAAGTAGCTGATATTTTTATCAGTGTCCACACAGTAAGTTTAACTCCAAGGAAATGGGCTGTTCGAAGTGGGGTGCAACTCACCGTTCGCGTATCGGTTGAATCTAAATGGTTTAAGTAATTCGCTTTCTTGCCCTAAAATTTCTTGTGCAACTAAATGACCAACACCTAACATTTTATAACCATGGTTAGCATCGGCTATCATATAAACATTCTCACAAAATCTATCAAAGATCGGGAAAGAATCTGGAGTTAAACAACCTAATCCACCTGATGGACCTTTTCTATATAAATTTGATTTTCCTACAAAACGTTTTTGACAATGAGCCAATGCTGAGGTCCACATTTCTGAAAATTCGTCTGTTGTTTGAAACTCGGGCGAATCTATTCCATAAGGATCTACATTCACTTTATCAAAATGTTTTTGAACTATGTAAGGAGATGTTCCACCTTGAACTCCTAAACCTTCAATATCTGGTTTGTAGTATATTCCCCATAATTTATCTGTAATTAATTTTCCATCTTTGTCTGAAAGAAGTGGTGCATCTGTATCAACATGAATTACTGGTGGTTGTTTTCCATCATTAGTTCTTAAGTAATCAGCTTCAACACCTAAAACACCTTCCTGTAAAAACCAGTATGTCCACATATCTACAGTATGCATTTTTCCATCTTTACTTTTTATATCTGTTGTTTTTGGCAAATCTAACATGTTCCAAAAGTCTCTCACCCAAGGACCAGCTCCAATGACTACTTGTTCACAGTCAATAGT
>CACOED010000011.1 GCA_902626245.1 uncultured Pelagibacteraceae bacterium
ATGCAAAAAGGATCATTGGTTGCTCCAGATCGTCTTAGGTTTGATTTTAGTCATATGAAACCAATTTCAAATGAGGAGTTAGATAAAATAGATAAACTGGTTAACGAATATGTTAAAAATAACACCGAAGTAACTACAAGAATTATGACTCCAAAAGCAGCAATTGAAAAAGGTGCTCTGGCATTTTTTGGTGAAAAATATGGAGAGGAAGTTCGTGTAGTATCAATGGGCAAAGAAAAAGAAGCTTATTTTTCAACAGAATTATGTGGAGGAACACATGTAAAACATACTGGAAATATTGGTAAATTTAAAACTATAAGTCAATCCTCTATTGCGGCTGGTGTTAGAAGAGTTGAAGCTTTAAGAGATAAGCAACTTGAAAATTTTATTAAGAATAAAGAAAAATTATCAACAATATCAATTCAAAAGGATGAAGATACTATTAAAGAATTATCATCTAAAATAATTGAATTAGGTGGTAAACCTAATTTTGATAATAAAGATTTAAAAGAAGTAATAAAAAATCTAAACAGGCAACTCGATAAATTAAATATAAACTCAGTTCTTAAAGATAAAACAAAAAATATTATTAATGATGAAATCATAAATGATATAAAAGTTAGATTTCAAAAAGTAATTGATTTGCATCCCAAAGATTTAAGAAGATTAGTTGATAAAGGAAAAAAAGAATTAATAGAAGGAGTAATAGTGATTTTTGCTGTTAAGGAGGGAAAAATTGGATTAGCAATCGGTGTTACAGATAATCTTGCCAAAAAGTATGACGCAGTTAAATTAGTTAAGATCGGATCTGAAATTATTGGAGGAAAAGGAGGTGGAGGTAGATCTGATTTTGCGCAAGCAGGTGGTATTAATAGATCTAAAATAGATAATGCTATAGAGCAAATTAAAAATTTAATTTAATTTTTTTTTCAAATTCCCGTCAATTACATCCAGAAATTGATTTGTAGTAAGATATTTACTTGAAGGTCCAATTAAAATTGCTAAATCCTTTGTCATTAATCCACTTTCTACTGTTTCAATACATACTTTTTCTAAAGTTTTAACAAACGTTTTTAGTTCCTCATTGTTATCCACTTTTCCTCTATGATAAAGACCTCTCGCCCATGCAAATATAGATGCAATTGGATTTGTTGAAGTTTCTTTACCTTGTTGATGAAGCCTGTAATGTCTTGTTACAGTACCGTGGGCAGCTTCCGCTTCAATAGTGTTTCCATCTGGAGTCATTAATACACTAGTCATTAGACCCAAAGATCCAAATCCTTGTGCAACTGTATCAGATTGAACATCTCCATCATAATTTTTACATGCCCAAATATAATTTCCATTCCACTTCATAGCACACGCCACCATGTCATCTATAAGTCTATGTTCATAAGTTATTTCTCTTTCTTTAAATTTATCTTTAAATTCTTTATCAAAAACTTCTTGAAACAAATCTTTAAATCTCCCATCATAATTTTTTAATATTGTATTTTTTGTTGAAAGATAAACTGGCCATTTTCTATTAAGTCCATAATTCATACATGCTCTAGCAAAATCCTTTATTGATTGATCGAGATTATACATAGATAATGCAACACCAGAACCTGGAAAATTAAATACTTCAAATTCTTTTTTTTCTCTTCCATCTTCGGATGTCCATTTTATTTCTAATTTTCCCTTACCAGGAACTTTAAAATCTGTTGCCCTATATTGATCACCAAAAGCATGCCTTCCTATACAAATTGGATTTGTCCAACTTGGAACTAGTTTCGGAATATTTTTACAAATAATTGGTTCTCTAAAAACAGTTCCACCTAAAATATTTCTTATTGTTCCATTGGGAGACCTCCACATTTTTTTTAAATTAAATTCTTTTACTCTTGCCTCATCAGGAGTGATGGTTGCACATTTAATTCCTACACCATTTTTTTTAATAGCTTTCGCACAAGCTATTGTAATTTGATCATTAGTAGCATCTCTGCTTTTCATTCCTAAATCATAATATTCAATTCCTAGATCTAAATATTGAAGAATTAATTTTTTTTTGATGAATTCCCATATGACTCTTGTCATTTCATCACCATCAAGTTCAACAATTGGGTTTTTTACCTTAATTTTGCTCATATTTAGATGTATCTAAGTAATTGAATTTCGAGTTTTTATATACATATTAACTTAAAAATTATCAAAAGAAATAAATATGCTAGATAAAATTTTTCCAAAAATACACACTGAAGGATATAAATTTTTAGTTATATTCATAGTTGCAACTATAGCTTTATATTTTATTCATGGGTTTTTAGGCTTCGTTGGTCTTGTTCTATCAATTTGGGTTTATTACTTTTTTAGAGATCCTGATAGAGTTTCAATTAATGATGATAACTATTTGACAAGTCCTGCAGATGGTTTGGTGCTACAAGTTTTAGAGACATATGGACCAAAAGAACTTGAGCTTGAAAATAAAAAATTCACAAAGATAAGTATTTTTATGAATGTATTTGATTGTCATGTAAACAGAACTCCATGTGCAGGAAAAATTTCACAAATTGTTTATAAACCTGGAAAATTTTTTAATGCTTCACTTGATAAAGCAAGCGAGGAAAATGAAAGAAATTATTATAAAGTTCAAAATAGTTCTGAAGAAGATATTATTGTAGTTCAAATTGCTGGATTGATTGCTAGAAGAATTGTAAATGAATCTTATGAAGGAAAAGAACTTAAACAAGGAGAAAGAATTGGAATGATTAGATTTGGTAGTAGGGCTGATATTTACTTTGAAAATTATAAACCACTAGTGAAAGTTAATCAAAAAACAATTGCAGGAGAAACTTTAATAGCAAAAAAAAAATAAATGGAACAACAAAATAAAAATTTCAAACTAGTAAGTAATAAAAAAACAAGGGTGCTTTTGCCTAATATGTTTACTCTTATTGGAGTATGTATTGGTCTAAGCTCAATCAAGTTTGCTTTGGATGAAAATTTTACTTTATCAATTATTGCAATAATTGTTGCTGCTGTTATTGATGGATTGGATGGGAGAATTGCGAGACTTATACAAGGAACATCTAAAGTTGGAAAAGAGCTAGACTCTTTAACGGATGTAATTAGTTTTGGAGTTGCTCCTGCATTTATAATGTATTTTTGGAAATTAAATGAGCTAGGAAGGATTGGCTGGTTGATTTGTTTAATTTATGTTGTTTGTGTAGCCTTAAGATTAGCAAGATTTAATGTAAATTCTGGAAAAGAACCATCATGGAGAGATAATTTCTTTGAAGGAGTTCCATCACCAGCAGGAGGAGTGCTAGTTTTAATGCCTTTAATTTATAGTTTAAGCGATATTCAAATTTTAAATTTTAATTATAGTTTTTTTGTTCCAATATTATTTATAGTAGTTTCAATTTTATTGATAAGTAAAGCTCCCACTTATGCACTAAAAAAAATATCTGTTCCTCGAAATATGACTATATTTCTTTTACTTGCAGTTGTTTCTTATTTTGGTTTATTGTTAATTTATACCTTTAATACGATAGTAATATCAGGATTAATTTATTTTATTATGATACCTATTAGTTTTATTCATTACAGTAAATTGAGTAAAAATTTAAAAGAACAAAATATTTCAAATGAGGAACACGAAGATATTTTATAGATGAAAAATAACACAATAGTTTCTTTAGCAGATTCAAACTATTTTGATTTATTAAATGAATTAGTAGACTCAATCTTAAAATTTCCCGAGGGTAAAGAGGTAGATATTTGTATACTTGATGCTGGATTATCAGATGAACAAAAAGAAACTCTATCGAATAAAGTTAAAGAAATAAAAAAAGCTGAGTGGGATATTGAGGTTTCAGGATACAAAGTAGGAAAAAAAGAATGGCTTAAAAGCCAAGTATCAAGAGCTTTTTTGCCAAAATATTTCCCTGGATATAAAAAATATCTATGGATTGATTGTGATGCGTGGGTTCATGACTGGTCTTCTGTTGAGCTTTATTTCAAAGCTTGTGAAAATGGTAAATTAGGAATAACACAAACTCTAGGACCTGGTTATAGAATAATGTCCAAAGTAAAATGGTTATTCGGAAAAGTTGCAATCATTAAATCTCAAAACTTTAAACATGCTATTAGTTCAAAGATTGGAATTGAAAATGCAAGAAAACTTGCCTTCGCTCCACATATAAACATTGGTGTTTTTTCATTAGAGGAAAGTTCGCCATGTTGGAAAAATTGGCAAAAAAATTTGACAAAAACTTTAAATTCAGGAAAAATTTTTGGATCAGAAGGTCTTGCAATTAATATGAGTGTTTATATTGACGATATAGAAACAGAGTTCCTTCCATTAAATTGTAATTGGATAGCTAGCAACTTATTACCAAAGTACGACGAACAAAATCAGTTTTTTGTTGAGCCTTTTCTGCCTAATACTAAAATTGGAATTATGCATCTTGCTGCAGGATTATGGAAAAATGGCAAAGATATGAGAATAGATAAAAATGTTAAGATTGATATTAAAACTTTATCAAATAAAACTATCTCAAAAAGTTTAAGGTTTGGAAATTAATTGAAAAGTAATAAAATTTCTAAAAATTGGATCAATAGGCAGAGAAGGGATGTATATGTCAGAAAATCGAAAATAGAAGGATATAGATCTAGGGCAGTTTATAAACTCGAGGAAATAAATCAAAAATTTAAAATATTTCGTAACGGAGATTCTGTTTTAGATCTTGGAGCTGCTCCAGGGAGTTGGACGCAGTATATATCAAAAAATTATAAGAATATAAAATTGGCATCAATTGATTTAAAAAAATTCGAGCAAGTTGAAAATACATTTCAAATTAACGGTGATTTTACAGAAGATATTTATAAACAAAAAATCTTAAATTTTTTTCAAGGTAAGGTTGATTCAATTATTTCTGATATGGCTGTAAACACAACAGGAAATAAAAATCTCGACTCTATTCAGACGAGCGAATTATGTCTTGATGCTATGAGGTTTTCCAAGAAAGTTCTAAAAAAAAATGGAATATTTGTGTCTAAAATTTTTGTAGGCTCTACATTTAATGAAATTATTGATGAATCTAAAAAAATATTTAGAAAATATAAAGTTTTTAAACCTAATGCGAGCAGGAAGGAGTCTAAAGAAAGCTTCATAGTTTGTAGAATGCTACGATAGAAACTCTTTATTTCTATAAAATTATGTTAGAGTAGGTTAAATATAAAATTTAAAATGAACAAATTAATAAAATTTTTTCTAATAATTTTTACATTATTAACATTTAGCTCTTTAGCTAAAGAAAACTTTTTTGAAGAAGCTAAAAATCTTTTTGATCAAGGTAAAATTAACGAGTCAAAATTTTTATTTCAAAGAAATATAGTTTTTAATCCTAAAGACTCTAAATCATATTTATACTTAGCTAAAATTTATGAAAATGAAGAAAATGAAATTGAAAAAGAAAAAAATTTAAAAACAACTCTATTACTAGAACCCGACAATGAGGAAGCGATGTATATGCTTATAGATATTAAATTAGAAAAATCAGATATAGAAAAAGTAAAAGAGTTAATGAAAAAATTTGAGGTAATTTGTGAAAATTTGTGTTCCAAAGAAGGTTTGATTAATGAAAGACTAAATAATATTGATGTTAAAAATGAATCTTAATTAACTATCAAGCTAATAAATAAACATTTTTCATGAATAATAAATTTACTAAAATTTTAAAAAAAAAAAATAGATCAAAAATAATTTGTCTAACAGCTTATTCCAAGAATATTGCCGAGACGATCGATCCACATACAGATATTATATTAGTAGGAGATTCTTTAGGCTCAACTATTTATAATTACTCCACCACTAGAAAAGTAACCTTAGATCAAATGGTAGAACATTCTAAAAGTGTCAGGCTAGGTGTAAAAAAAAGTTTAATGGTTGTAGACATGCCATATAGAACCTACAGAAATAAAAAAATAGCTCTTAAAAACGCAAGAAGAATTATGAAAGAAACCAAATGTGATGCAGTTAAAATAGAGGGCGGATCTTCAATTATTAAAATAGCTGAGCATCTGGTTAAAAATAAAGTACCTTTAATGGGTCACTTAGGAATATTGCCACAAAGTATTAAAGGAAAATTTAAATTTAAAGGAAAAAAAATCAAAGAAAGAAATAAAATTTTTAATGATGCCAAGCTACTTCAAGATAAAGGTGCATTTTCTATTGTCTTAGAATGCGTAGAAACAACACTTGCAAAACAGATTACTAAATCATTAAAAATTCCAACCATAGGTATAGGATCATCAGTAAATTGTGATGGGCAAGTTTTAGTAATAGATGATCTAATTGGATTGAATGAGTCAAAAATAAAATTTGTAAAAAAATTTGGATTAATTAAAAACAATATTTCACAAGCAGTAAAAAAATTTAAAAAAGATGTTTTAAATAAAAAATATCCAACGAAAAAATATTCGTATTAGAAGAATTTTTTAAAGGCTTGATTAATCTCTAATATACCAAGATCTCCTAATCCTCCAATTATTAATTGTATAGCAACGGTCAATATAACAATTAAACCAAGATACCCAAACCACTGATGCTTTTTAATCTGCTCAGCAAAAAATCTGGCCAAAGTACCAACAAAAACAAATGATAAAAATAAACCAAATATCAATAAATTAATATTATTTTTGGCTACACCAACAATACCTATAACATTATCAAAGCTTAATGTGATGTCTGCGAATAGAACTTTATAAACACTCTGTACGTAAGATGGTTCTTTAGATGTTTTTGTTGGAGATTTTATTTTTTTTGTATCAAATAAATCTCTTCTAAGATCATTCACTATCCAAACAAGTAATATACCACCTAGAATTTTTACAAAGGCAAATCCAAATAAATAAGAGGCAAAAAAAGCAAATATAATTCTAAATAGAAGAGCTCCAAAAAGCCCCCACATAATTATTTGGTTTCTATGTTTCGGTGTAAAACTTGCTGCAATTATCCCGATGATTATAGCATTATCAGCAGCCATCACTAAGTTAATGACTACCATTTGAATTAATATTATTGATTGTTCGAACAATATAAATTTATTCTACAATATTTTTAAAAATTTTCAATTTTTAGTATTTAGATTTTTTAGTTCCTGCTATAATTTCTTTTAATTGTGAATATTCTTTGCAATTACAATTACTTAAAACTCCTAGTCTTTCTTTAGCTAAATCAATACGATTTGTAACAACATACAATTCTCCTAAATACTCATTAATTCCAATGTGACTTGGTTGTATAGCAAGACCTTCAAGGTAATAATTTTCACCTTTTTCAAAGTCCCCAAGTTTTCTCGAAGTAAATCCTAAATAATTTAAAGTGTCAGGATTATTTGGATTTTTTTTGTTAGACACTAATAATAATTTTAAAGCTTTTTTGTATCTTTTTTCTGCCTTCTCAGTTTTACCTTTCTTATCATATTTCTTTGCAGATTTAATTAGAGTAACTGCTTTTTCATAATTTGATTTTGTCTTGCTGCTACTATTGTCTGATGAACCAGCAGATAAAGAATAGTTAGCAAAACCGAAAACAAATATAAAAGTTAATATAAATTTTTTTATCATTAGTTAAATTTTTTCATAAAGCTTAACGGTTTTAATATAAGACCGTTTTCAACTAAATTTGATTTTATAGATTTAGCTGTGTTTAATGAACTTATATTATCACCATGTATGCAAACTGAGTCGATTTCGCAAGGTATCTGTTTTCCACTGTGACAATTTAGAGCCTGATTTTTTACCATACTTAGAACATGTTTTTTTGCCTCATCAGGATTAGTAATTAATGCATGGGGTTTTTTTCTTGATACAAGATTACCATCATCTTCATAGTTTCTATCAGCAAAGATTTCACATGCTATCTTCATATCAAGTTTCTTTGCAGCCTCTTCCATCTTTGAACCTGTTGGAACTAAATAAATTAAATCTATACTAATTTCACTAATAGCTTTTGCAAGAGTAGTTGCGAGTTCAATATCTTCACAGGCCATATTATTAAGAGCACCGTGAGGTTTAATGTGAGTGACATTCTCTCCTTGTTTTATAGCTGCATTTTGTAAAATTTCATATTGATCAATTATAAGTTTTCTTATCTCACTGTTAGATAAATTAATTCTTTCTCTTCCAAAATTTTCAGGATCATTGAAAGAAGGATGAGCCCCAATACTAACACCATTATTCTTAGATATTTTTATTACTTCATTCATAGTATCTTCGTCTCCTGCGTGATATCCACAGGCAATGTTAGCTGAATTAACAATTTTAAGTAACTCTGGGTCGCTTTCATTAGAATGAAGCTTTGATTTTTCTCCTAAATCACAATTGATATTAATTTCCATAATATTAATAGTAAGAGTATAACATGTCATGATCAAAAATATAACAAATCTTGGTGACGCAGCAGTGTATTGTGATTTTGGTAATAAAATTGATCAAGAAACTAATTTAAATGTAATAAAATATTTCAAGAATTTAAGACAACTCAAAGTTATAGGTATTACAAATATAACACCATCTTATAATAAATTAATTGTTTCATTTGATCCTTCTGTTACAAACTATGAAAAAATTAAGAATAAAATTCTAGATTTAAAATCTAAAAAAAATCATAATCAAAATAATAAATTAATTAAAATTCCAATATGCATTGACGAAGAATTCTCGCTAGACATAAAAAGATTATCCGAAAAGCTTAAAATTGAAAATGAACAAATTTATAATTTTTTTTTAAGCAAAGAGTATTATTGTTATATGACTGGGTTTATAGCAGGCATGCCTTTTTTAGGAGATACCAACGAAAAGATTAGATTGAATAGATTAGAGACACCAAGAGTAAAAGTTCCTATGGGTTCAATAGGTATAACCGAACAATTTTGCAATATTTATACTTACGAAAGCCCGGGCGGTTGGAATATAATCGGCAACACTCCAATTAAAGTTTTTAATAAATTAAATCAAGAAAATCCTACGTTAATTAATCCTGGAGATAGAGTAAAGTTTTATAAAATAAATAAACAAGAGTACCAAAATTTTAATGAGTAAAGGTTATTTTAAAATACTTAGACCGGGAATAAATTCTACATTTCAAGATCTGGGAAGATTTAATTTGCACCATATTGGGATACCGCTTAGTGGTGTTATGGACAAAAGAAATTATTTGATTGGAAATAAGTTAGTTGAAAATAGTAATTATATTTCTGCTGTAGAATTTGCATACCAAGGGCCGTTATTAAAGTTACAGTCTACAAATGTGACTGCTGCTATTACAGGAAACGTAAATTTTAAAATATTAAGAGCTAATTCAAATATAGAAAATGGGCAATGTTATGAAACATTTGAACTTAAAGCAGGTGATCAAATTGATATTATATCAACAAATAAATCTGTCTATGGTTATTTTTTTATAAAAGGAGGTTTTGAAATAGATTCTTTCTGGAAAAGTTATTCGATAAATACAAAAGCAAAGATAGGGCCAAATGATGGTAATAAATTTATTTTAAATCAAAAATTATTTATTAAAAATAAAGAAAGTAAATTTCAAAAAAAAAGAATTGAACATTTAAATTCTAAAATTGAATTTATTAGAGTATTAAAAGGTACAAATTTTAACTATTTCTCAGAAGAAGCAATAGATAGTTTTTTTAAAAAAGAATTCATAGTGTCAAAACTTACCGATAGAATGGGTATGAGAATTGAAGGTCCAAAATTAGAAAATATGGTTGAAACAAATATTAAGTCTGAAGGATTAATAAAAGGTGTTATTCAAGTTCCAGGGGATGGAAATCCAATTATTATGCTGTCTGATTATGGAACAATTGGTGGTTATCCAAAGATCGGAGTAGTTATATCTGCAGATCATGATAGATTAACTCAGTTAAGTCCTGGATCGAAAATTAAATTTAAATTGGTTGAATTGAGCGAAGCAGAAAATCTTTACAAACTATATGAAATTGAAACAAAAAATATATTGAACCAAATAAGATGAATTTTTTAAATAGAGTTCCGGGCCCTTTTTTAGTATTTTTAGGTGCATGTACATTGAGCTTTGGTGGATTAATTGTTAAATCATTTGAAGGGGCAAATCTTTGGCAAATTTTATTTTGGAGATCAGCATTTTTTTCAATCGTTGTTTTATTTTTTCTGTTTTTAAATTATAAAAAAAATTTTTTTAATTCTATTTATAAAATAGGAATTCCAGGTTTTTTTGGTGGAATAGTTTTGTCGTGTGGTTATGCAGGATATGTTTTTGCCATGTATAATACAACCGTAGCAAATGCTAATTTTATTATTCAAACTCAAACTATTTTTTTAGCTATATTTGGTTATATATTTCTTAAAGAAAAAGTATCAATCTTAACAATTATTTCAATTATTCTTGCATTTAGTGGTATATTTTTAATGCTTGGAGGTTCTTTGACTTCTGGGCAAATGGTTGGAAATATTGCTGCATTTATAATGCCCATTTCCTTTGCTGTTCTTATATTGACCGTAAGAAAATATCCAAATGTAGATATGATACCACTACAATTAATTGCAGGCATTGGAGCAATTATTCTAGGGTATTTGTTTTCACCTCAAATTATAGTTTCTTCATACGATATTTTTTTAGGATTTATTGCAGGCTTTTTTCAGGTAGGTTTAGGATTCATATTTATAACAATTGGGGCAAAAACTACTCCTTCAGCTTTAGTAGGAATTATTATGTTGACTGAAGCAATTCTAGGACCACTTTGGGCCTGGTTATTTATAAATGAAACTCCACCTTTAGTTGTTTTGGTTGGAGGATTAATTGTTTTAATAGCAGTTATATTGCAATTCTTTAACCGTAAAATTGCATAATAATTTTATATCCTATTAAATTTTTTCTTATTTATGGTATAAGATACTTATGTCTTTAATTAAAGACTTATCAAAAGAAAAAAAACAAATTGACGTTCAAATTAAAAAAATAACAAAGGCAAGACTTAATGATAGAACATCGTCCTCTTGGACTAGTTTAAGATCATTGAAGAAAAAAAAATTAGCTCTAAAAGACAAAATTGCCTCAATAGCTAAAACCCACTAATTAAGCTATTTAATCTGACGTTATTTGTAACTCAAACTATTAATTTAGTTGGAAGAGATTTATTTTCTATGTTAGAAATATTTTAAGATAGGGACTAAGTTTAAGAATTACCTGGAGAAAATCATAGAAATTGATGAAAATAGCAGTAATTGGATCGGGAATATCAGGATTAGGATCTGCTTATAATTTATCAAAAAAACATCACGTAGATTTATTTGAAAAAAATGATCATTTTGGTGGTCATGCACACACTATTAAAGTTTCAATTGAAGATGACAGGGAAGTAGCAGTTGATATAGGATTTATGGTTTTTAATAAAAAAACATATCCAAATTTAATCAACTTTTTTTTGGAAAACAAAATTGAAATTGAAAAAAGCGATATGTCATTTTCTGTATCCGTTAAGGATAGCGATATTGAATATTGTGGAAAAGGTCTAAATGGTATTTTTTCAAATAAAAAAAATTTATTAAACCCAAAATTTATTAAGATGTTTTTTGAAATAATTAGTTTTTACAATAATTGTGAAAAACTTAATATTGATTCTAACGATGAAAGAACTCTTGGAGAATATTTAAAAAATTTAAAGTTGTCTGATTATTTTATTAATTATCACATAATACCAATGGTATCTGCAATCTGGTCAATGCCACCTCATGAATCTTCACAAATGCCTTTAAGTTTTTTTATTAAATTTTTTAAAAATCATGGATTGTTTAAATTAAAAAATAGACCACAATGGTATACTGTTGCTAAAAGAAGCAAAGCTTATGTAGATAAAATAATTAATCAAATATCTGGAGAGTATTTTAAAAACTACCCAATAAATAAAATTCAAAGAAATACTAGAGGCATCAAAGTATTCTATGGAGGCGAAAATGAATTTTTTAACTATGATAAAGTAGTTATTGCAACACATGCAGATGAAGCATTAAAATTAATTGAAAAACCTTCGTCAGATGAGATTAAAATATTAAAAAACTTTAAGTATAGGGAAAATATGGCGATTATTCATACCGATGAATCATTCATGCCAACAAATAGAAAAGCCTGGTGCTCATGGAACTCTAACATGCATATAGAAAATAACGATAAGACATCAGTAACATATTGGCTTAATCAATTACAAAATTTAAAAATAAATAAAAATATTTTTTTAACTTTAAATCCATTTTTTCAAATATCTGAAGATAAAATATTAAAAAAAATTAAATTTACTCATCCTTATTACGATAAACAAGCTTTAGATTATCAAAAAGAACTTAAATTAATTCAAAATAAAGAAAATATTTTATTTTGTGGAAGTTATTTCGGTTATGGATTTCATGAGGATGGATTAAAATCTTCAATTGAAATGTTAAAAAGTATCAATGATTAAAGAATCTTCTATTTATATTGGTAAAGTAATTCACAAAAGATTTAAGCCAAAAGTTCATTTTTTTAAATATAGAGTTTTTTCAATTTTATTAGATTTATCCGAAATAAATTTGTTAGACAAAACTTTAAAAATTTTCTCACATAATAAATTTAATATTGTTAGTTTTTATGATTCTGACCATGGTGCAAGAGATGGAACCTCTTTAAATCAATGGGTTATAAAAAATTTAGAAGACAATAATATTAATACTGAAAATATAAAAATTAAACTTTTATGCTATCCTAGAATTTTTGGATATGTTTTTAATCCACTAAGTGTTTTTTTTATTTACAATCAAAAATCAAAATTAACATCAATTTTATATGAAGTAAAAAATACATTTGGTGAACAACATACTTATATTTTTAAAGTTTCAGAACACGATAATTTTATAAAAAATACATGTGAAAAAAAATTTCATGTATCACCATTTATTGAAATGAACTGTAAATATTTTTTTAAAATTCTAAAGCCAAGTAATAAAATTTCTATAATAATTGATCAATATGATGAGGAAGGAAAGTTGCTTTATGCATCCCAGGATGGAGAAAGAGTTAATCTGAATAATAAAAACTTAATTTTTTCTTACTTAAGGCATCCTTTAATGACTTTCAAAATTATTGCCGCAATACATTTTGAAGCATTCAAATTGTGGATTAAAGGTATTAAATTTATAAAAAAAAAATTAAATATTAAAAATAACATAAGTATAGAAAATTAATGTTTCTAAATAAAATTTCAGACTTATTAGTTTTTGGAACACTAAAAAACTTAAAGTACGGATTTCTTAAAATAAAAAATTTTGATGGTGATGAATTTAAATTTGGAAACACTGAAGATAAGCTTAAAGCAGAAATAATAATAAAACATCCAAGTATGAATTTTAATTTGATTAGAAAAGGTAGCATTGGTTTAGCTGAAAGCTATATGCAAGGTTATTTTGAAACTGATAACCTTTCAAATTTAATTGAGATCACTGCAAAAAATATTAAGTTAATTTATAAATTTTCAGGACTTTTGGACTTCTCTGCAATCAATGTTGTAAAAAATAAATTTATTAAAAATACAAAAAAAAGAAGTAAAGAAAATATAGCTAAGCATTACGATCTTGGAAATGATTTTTTTTCATTGTGGCTTGATGAGACTTTAACTTATTCAAGTGCTATATTTGAGAATGATAAGCAAACGTTATCTGAAGCTCAAAATAATAAATATCAAAAGTTAATTAACCTGCTTAAACCAAAAGATAACAGTAAAGTATTAGAAATTGGATGTGGATGGGGAGGTTTTGCAGAATATTTGGGGAAAAATTATAATGTTAATTTAGATTGTATAACAATTTCAAAAAAACAATATGATTTTACTAAAGAAAGAATCCATAAGGCAGGTCTTAATGAAAAAATTAATATTCAAATAAAAGATTATAGAGATTTAAAAGGAAAGTATGACTCGATTGCATCAATCGAAATGATTGAGGCTGTAGGTCAAAATTATTTACAATCTTACTTTAATACAATTAAGAAAAATCTCTCTACTCATGGTTATGCGGGGATACAAGCTATTACCATTGATGATAGTTTATTTGATAGATACAAAAATAAACAAGACTTTATTCAAAAATATATTTTCCCAGGCGGATTTTTACCTTCAAAAAAAAGTTTATATTCATATGCAGACGCTAATGGTTTAAAATTTAATGAATATAATTCATATTCTAAACACTATTCTGATACTTTAATAATTTGGAGAAAAGAATTTACTAAAAAATGGGACTTAATAAAAAAACAAGGTTTTGATTTAAATTTTAAAAAAATGTGGGAATTTTATTTATCTTACTGTGAAGCAGGTTTTAAATCAAAAAATATAGATTTAATTCAATTTTCTCTATGCAACAAATAAAAAAAATGAAAATTCTATTTGCATTTATTGTAACAATTTTATTAACTGGCTGCTCAGGAAATAATATGAATCCAATAGACTTTAAAGATCAAAAACCAAGATTAATTATAGAAGAATATCTATCTGGAAATGTAAAAGCATGGGGAATTCTTCAAAATAGATCAGGAAAAGTTACAAGACAATTTTCTGCTGATCTAAATGGTAAATGGGATGGAAAACAATTAATTCTAGATGAAAGGTTTAATTGGAGTGATGGTGAAATTCAAAATAGACAATGGAAAATTAATAAAATTGATGATCATAATTATGAAGGTACAGCAGGTGACGTAGTTGGTAAAGCAAAAGGATATTCTTATGGACCTGCATTTAAATTTGAGTATGTTTTGTTAGTGCCAGTAAAAGGAAGAGAGATGAAAATCACTTTTGATGATTGGATATTTATGCAAGATGAAAGGGTTGCAATTAACAGAGCAACAATGACTAAATTTGGTTTTAAAGTTGCCGAGTTGACAGTTATATTCGTTAAAGATTAATTCTTTTTTTGATATTTAGTCATTTTACCTACTAATCCAAAATATATTTTGCTTGGTAAAAAACTTAATATTTTAAGTATAATAGTTAGAGATTTTGGAAAATGAATTTCAAAGATATTTTTATTAACTAGTCCATCGTAAATTTTTTCAGCTGCATATTCTGTGGTTTTTAAAAAGGGCATTTTAAAATCATTTTTATCTGTCATTGGAGTTTTGATAAATCCTGGTGAAACTAAACAAATACGAACGTTATATCTTTTAAAATCAAAATATAGACTCTCGGCTAAATTATTTAAAGCTGATTTTGATGGTCCGTAACCAGTCGAGTTAGGTAGACCCCTATAACCTGCTATTGATGATACAATTGTTATTATTCCTTTTTTCCTTTTTCTAAAGTATTCCTCAGCAGCCTTAATACTGTTTAATGTTCCAAAAAAATTTACTTTAAAGACATCTTCAATTTGTTCAACATCGATATCTTTTTCTTTTTTTGGGTTCCATGTTCCAGTTGAAAAAAAACATATATCTACACTTTCAAATTTTCTTTTAATTTCATTAAAAACCTGAATACATTGAGATTTACTAGTAACATCAAGAGGAAATGCAAATATATTTTCATTATTATCAGAAATTTCTTTAAGAAGATTTTCTCGTCTTGCAGATATTGCTACGTTCCATCCTTTACTAGAAAATTTAAGTGCTAAAGCTTTACCAATACCTGTACTTCCGCCTGTTATCCAAATAGTTTTTTTATCTTCCATTTGCTAATATATAGTATGATTATGTTAAAAAACAAAATTTTATCTTTTTTTCTATTTGGATTAATAACCTATTCAGCATCTGCAATTGGAGGAATGGCGACTATTAGTTTCAAAGAACCATGGTACTCATTATTAACCAAACCTTCTTTTAATCCTCCAGATTGGATATTTGCGCCTGTCTGGAGCACTCTTTATCTCATGATGACAATCGCAATTTGGATTTTTTGGCACAGCAAAGATAGAAATATGAATACAGTTTATATTTATTTTATACATTTAATAATAAATACAACCTGGAGTGTCGTTTTTTTTGTTTTTCATAAAATTTTTTTTTCATTAATTACTCTATTAATTTTAATTTCTTTTATAGTAATTCTCATTCTTAGATTTAAACGTGTTAATATGATAAGTTGTTATTTAATGATTCCTTATTTACTTTGGTGCTGCTTTGCACTAATTCTGAATTTAAGTTTATTAATATTAAATTAGTTATGGATGATGTTGTAATTATAGGAGGTGGTATAATTGGCGCTGCAAGCGCTTATTTTCTATCCAAGGAAGGCAGAAAAGTAAAAGTAATAGAAAGAGATCCAACCTATAAGAATGCTTCCTTTCCTCTTTCACTGGGTGGTTTTAGAAGACAATTTTTTCAGAAAGAGAATATTTTACTAGGCAAATTTGCTAGAGAATTTATTTATCAAATTCCAGAATTGTTAAAAACTGATAAAAACCCTAACCCTACAGCAAGCATGGTTCCTAATGGATATCTATTAATGTTTGGGCCAGAACATGCGGAAGAACAATATAGAGCTCTTGAAAACCATAAAGCTTGTGACGCAGGAACAAAAAATATTAAAGGAACTGAATTGTCAAAAATATTTACCTATATTAACAATGAAGGAATTGAAACAGCAACTTTTACAGATAACAAAAGTGAAGGATGGATTGATCCATTTATGTTTCATAGTGCATTAAAAAGTAAAGCTATTGAACTTGGAGCAGAGTTTATTAAAGGTGAAGTGAAAAGTATTTCTGATATAAAAGCAAAAACTATTATTTCTGCAGCAGGATGTTGGACAAAAGAATTATTGGATGATATTCCAGTTGTTCCACAAAAACATACTGTATTTAGAGTTAAATGCCCTAAACATATACCTGAAATGCCTTTAACTGGAGATTTAACTACTGGCGTTTATTGGAGACCAGAAGGTAAAGAGTATTTAGCTGGATCACCTCATTCTGTATTTGATGCAAAAGATTTAGAACCAGCTTGGAATGATTTTGAGGAACTAGTTTGGCCTGCTCTTGCAAAAAGAATTCCTGCATTTGAGGAATTAAAGTTAACAGGTGGATGGGCAGGTTATTATGATTGTAATAAATTAGATAATAATGCTGTTGTTGGTAAGCATCCTAAATATGAGAATGTTTATTTAGCGTCAGGGTTTACTGGAAGAGGATTAATGCAAGCACCAGGAATTGGGAGAGCTTTAACTGAATTAATTACAACTGGATCATATCAAACAATCGATATAAGTGATTTTGCAGTTGAAAGAGTTTTAAAAAATAAAGTTAGACCTGAACCATACGTATTATAAAGTTAAGTTCCACAAAAGGTTTTATATTTTATATTACTGATTGGGGCAGGAGACTGATAATTAATATTTTCTTTCAATTGTTCATAAGGCTTTTCTAATATTTTAATTAATTTTTTTAATGGCGATAAATTATTATTATTTGCAGATTCTAATGCTTCTTCAACTTTGTGGTTTCTTGGAATAACTTGAGGATTAACTGATTTCATTAGGCTAAAGCATTTTTCGGTTGTATTATTATTTTGTTTAAGCCTTTCATTCCATCTTTTTTTCCAAATTAAAAAGTCACTATTATTATAGATTTTATTATATTGAAAATTTTCATCCATTAAAAAACAAAATGTATTTGTATAGTCTGCTTTATTTTGGTGCATCCAAGTTAATAAGTCCAAAATTAAAACTTGATCTTTAGGGTCTTGACCAAACAAACCTAATTTATCTCTCATCATATTTATCCATTTTGCTTCATACTTTTTGTCAAAATTGTTTATTTCTTCAGTAGCAATTTTAATTGCTTTTTCTTTATTTGGATCAATAAGAGGTACTAAACATTCTGCAAATCTTGCTAAATTCCATTTTGTTATACTTGGTTGATTAAAATAAGCATATCTTCCAAATTCATCTATGGAACTAAACACTGTTTTAGGGTCATAGATATCCATAAATGCACAAGGACCATAATCGATTGTTTCACCAGATATAGACATGTTATCAGTATTCATTACTCCATGGATAAAGCCAACACGCATCCAATTAACTACTAAGTCAATTTGAATATCAATTAAAACTTTTAATAAATCTAGCGCTTGATTATTGGATTTCTTTATGTTCGGATAATGTCGATTTATAGTATAGTTAACTAGAGTTCTTAATTCATTTTCATTTTTTCTCGCAGTTATATATTGAAAAGTTCCTACTCTTAAATGACTAGAAGCAACTCTTGTGAGTATTGCGCCCTGTAACTTATTTTCTCTGATTACTTCTTCTCCAGTTTTAACTACTGCTAAACTTCTTGTTGTTGATATATTTAAGTAATGCATAGCCTCACTAATAATGTACTCTCTTAACATTGGTCCTAATGCTGCTCTACCATCACCATTTCTTGAAAAAGGAGTTTGACCTGAACCTTTAAATTGAATATCAAATCTTTCATTATTTTTAGATATATGTTCACCCATCAAGATTGCTCTACCATCGCCCAACATTGTAAAATGACCAAATTGATGTCCCGCATAGGCCTGTGCAATTGGATTACTTCCATCTGGTAGAGAATTTCCTGAGAAAACCTCGGATAATTCTTTTTCTGTAACTTTAGAAAAGTTTAAACCCAACTCTGATGCTAAAGTTTTGTTTAATAAAACTAATTCAGGATTTTTGACAGGTACCGGATTAATATTGGCTTTAAATGTGCTTGATAGACCAAAGTATGAATTATTAAAATTCCAATTTATTTTGTTCATAAAAAAAGCGATTTATAACAATATAAACCGCTTTTTTTAATTTTTTTATTTTATTTTTTCTTATATTTAGCTGCTTCTTCAGAGCCTCCAGTTGCTGAACCTTTACTATATGAGTGAGCACCCATTCCAGCTAATTGACCGTTTTGAACAATCAAATATTGATTTCTAATCTCTTTTCCTTCAAAGAAACACTCTAAAATCTCTCTTACCCCATCAGCATATCTAGCTTGGGCAGATAGAGAAGTTCCCGATGTATGAGGTGTCATTCCATGATTTGGCATTGTTCTCCAAACGTGATCATTCGGAGCTGGTTGAGGAAACCATACATCGCCTGCGTAACCACTTAATTGGCCACTCTTGAGAGCTTTTGCAATTGCTTCACGATTACAAATTTTTCCTCTTGCAGTATTAACGATATAAGCACCTTTTTTCATTTTACTTATCATTGTATCATCAAATAAGTTTTCAGTTTCTGGATGAAGAGGACAATTAATTGTTACTACATCACAAACTTTAACCATAGACTCCACCGACTCATGAAAAGTCAAGTTAAGTTCTTTTTCCACTGCTTCAGGCAATTTATGTCTATCAAAGTAATGTAAATGAACATCAAAAGGTTTCATTTTTCTTAATGCATCAAGACCAATTCGACCTGCAGCTACTGTTCCAATATGCATTCCTTCAACATCATACGATCTTTGTACTGCATCTGCAATATTCCAGCCACCTTGATTTACAATTCTATGCTGGTTATGGTAGTCTCTAACCATAGAAACTATCATCATAACAATATGCTCTGCTACTGATCTTGAATTACAAAATGTTACTTCAACAACATCTATTTTATTATCCATTGCAGCCTGTAAATCAACATGGTCTGAACCTATTCCTGCTGTGATAGCCATTTTTAAATTCTTGGCTTTTGCAATTCTTTCTTTTGTCAGGTAATATGGAAAGAAAGGTTGTGAAATAACTATATCAGCATCAACAATATGTTTATCTGCTTCACATCCTTCACCATCTTTACTATTAGTAACAATAAACTCGTGACCGTTACTTTCAAGAAACTTTCTTAAGCCTAATTCACCTGAAACACATCCTAATAATTCACCTGGTGTAAAATCTCTACCTTTAGGTGAAGGCAATGTCATACCATCAGGATATTTATCTAGCTTAGGCAAATCTCCCAAGGGATATGTTTTTGGCATTCCACCTTTGGGGTCATCATATAATATACATAATATTTTCATATCGATCCTTTCAGTAAAAAGATCTCCGCAAAATCTCTTTAGTATTAGTTTGTTATTAAATGTTTATGTATAAAAATATCTCCGCAA
>CACOED010000012.1 GCA_902626245.1 uncultured Pelagibacteraceae bacterium
TTAACATAAAAAAAATCTCCCCCAACACTGTTGGGGGAGATTTCATAATTTAATAGTTTTAAGCCTTATTTAGTAAAAGCTTGCCAAACACTCTTGTTATCAGCCAACCATTTTTTAGCTGCATCTTCGTGAGTCATTTTGTCAACGTCAACTAAAGCTGCCATTGCACCGATTTGACTTGTAGAAAATGAAAGCTTCTTAAACATAGCCGCTGCTTTTGGATGAGTTTTTGGAAAGTCTGCATTCACAGCCTTTTTCAAATAACCATCTGGCGAACCACATTTTCCATCTCCACCATCTTCTGGTCTACAACCAGCTGTATATGGAGGGAAGTCTATAAATGTAAAACCAGCACCATCTGTAAAGTTTGGTGTCCAGTTAAAGATGATAGTTCCTCTTCCTTCTTTTTTAGCTGCTGCTAACTCTGCCCAAAGTGCATCCGCACTTCCAGCAAATTTAACCCACCATAGATCTCCTAAGCCTAATGCATCAACTCTTTGTGGAATTAAATCACCATGCCAAGTTTGTGGACCTTCTAACATTCTTCCTTTTCCATCTGGTGAATCAGGAGTTGTGAAGTTTTTTGCACAGTCAGGATTTTTTAAAGCAGTCCAGTCTGGTAGACCTGGGCATAAACCTTTTTCAGTTACCCAATTTGGATATCCCATATCCTCAAGAGTTCTTGCTTCATGATCACCCCAGTCAAGCAAACCACCTTTATCTAAAGCAGTAGTAAACGATTTACCAAAAGCAGATTCCCAAACCTCATGTGATATAGTTACATCACCAATTCTAATTGATTCATAAACTGCTTGTGAGTCAGCGTTTACATATTTAACGTTATTTCCCATACTTTCCATAATTCCACCAATTACGTAAGCCATAACAATTTGGCTTGACCAATTGTGTGTTGGGATAACGATAGGTTTCTTACTATCTGCAGAGTTTGCTATTCCAGAAAATGAAACCGCTGAAATTACTAATGCAGATAAAAGAGTTATTATTTTTCTCATTTTTTCCCCTTTCTTAATATTAAGTAGTCTTAGTATCTGCTTAATTAAATGTATAGTCAACTACTCTTAGATATAATATGTTCGTTAAGGGTTAAAAAATGTTAAATAATAGTGCGAATATAAAAGAGCCTGGATTAAATGTTCTACCACCTGGAGTTGAAAGATATATAGTTAATGGAGGTGGTCTTACTGGTATTCAAATTCTTCCTGATGACGAAATTGAAATTATTAATAATGAAGGAAATCAAATTTGTGAAATCTCTGTTTTCGACAAAGAAGGGAAAGCCGAGCCAGCAATTCTTAATTTAAAAGAAAATAAAGATGCATCAGAAATTAAAAAAATTCTGTCAAAAAAAGAAGAAAGTTCTTTAATAGCACTCCGACAGCTTAAAAAAAGAAATTTAAATATTTCAAAATCTAAATCGTCAGTTGTTTTTAACAAAGATACTAGTTGGGGTGAAAAACTAAAAATAAAATCAAAAGACAAGTGTTATTGTATTTTTGCAGCTCCTGGGGATGAAATGCTAATTCATGAGCAAAATCCACCAACTGACTTAACTATATTTGTTAAAAGAGCAAAAATAACAAAAGATAAGGAACATCGTCTAATTCCTGATCCTATGTATGATCCACTTAATGAAAGAACTATAGATAAAGCTACAGCAATTTCTTTTCAAGTCAAAGAAGGTGATTATATTCAAATAATTTCACCAACAGGAAGACAATGTTCAGATTTTGTAGCTTTCGATACTGCAAAATTAAATAAGAGAGTTGAAAAAGGTTTGGATTGGCAAACGACAAGAACTTTTATGGGAAGTACTTTTCCTGGACCAGGATTATTTTCTAAGTTTTATGATACTGACCATGAACCCTTAATTGAGGTAATAAGAGATACAGTTGGAAAACACGATACTTTTAATTTAGCATGTACTTCAAAATATTATGAAGATGCTGGATATTTTGGCCATCCAAATTGTTCAGATAATTTAAATTCTTCAATGGAAAAATTTGGAGTCCAAAAGAAAAAAGGTTGGCATGCTATAAATCTTTTTTTTAATACTTCTGCAGGAGGTCTAAACTCATTATTATCAGACGAATCTTTTGCCAGACCTGGTGATTATGTAACATTTAGAGCTTTAAAAGACTTAACATGTGGAACGTCCGCTTGTCCAAGTGATATTGATGCTTGTAATTCATGGAATCCAACTGATATTTTTGTTAGAACTTATGATAAAAAAAAAGAATTTACAAAATCTTTTGCATTTAGAATGAAAACAGACTCGGAAACTAAATTAACTCGAAATACAGGATTCTACGAGAGAACTTCAAAACTTACTAGAAATTTTGTTGATGCTAGAGGTTTTTGGTTACCAAATGATTACACAAAACATGGAGTGATTAATGAATATACTGCATGTAGAGAAAAATCTGTTGTTATAGATTTATCTTCTCTAAGAAAATTTGAAATCTTAGGACCAGATTCTGAGGAATTAATGAATTATACTTTAACAAGAAATATAAAAAAACTTTCAGTAGGTCAGGTGGTTTATTCTTCAATGTGTTATGAAAATGGTTTTATGTTTGATGATGGAACCTTATTAAAATTGAGTGATCATGGTTTTAGATGGGTTTGTGGTGATGAATATGCCGGAGAATGGTTAAAGCAACAAGCAAAGAAAAGAATTATTCTGAGTCTGGAATTATAAATAGAAAATCAGGCGAATTAGTTCATGAAATTACAAGAAATGTAAAAAGTGAAAACTCAGAAAAAGATATTTCTTTTTATTCATGTAGAAAAAGAGAGGCAAATGCCTAATTTTTTTTTTTTTAATTTTGTGTAAAATATATTTATGAAAAAATTTATTATTGTAGTGATTTTTGGTATTTTTATTACATCCGAGGTTTTAGCTCGTAGCACCGGGTGTAAGGAAGGAAATTGCGAAAATGGATATGGTAAGTGGGTTTATACAGACAAAACAACTTATGAAGGAGAATGGGTTAATACAAAAAAACATGGTCAAGGTGTAGAAACTTGGCCCAATGGATATATTTATAAAGGTGAATTTAAGAACAGTGAGTGGAGCGGGCAAGGTACTTTAACTTTTCCAAATGGCGCAACTTATGTTGGAGAGTGGGCCAATGGTTTTATGAATGGAAAAGGAACGTTTACTTGGTCTGATGGTAAAGAAAAAACAGGCATCTGGATTAATGGAAAATTACAAGAATAATTTAAATAATGATAAAAAACAATTATATAAATAGATTTAAAGAACTTCCAGAAACAATAAAGCAATTTAGTGGACTAATTGTTTTAACATTTATTATAATTTTATCGTTTGGTATTTTAAATATTTTTTGGGGTGGTGGAGATGAATTAATCAAAAAAATGAAATTAGAAGAGGAAAGAATCGCTCAAGAAAAAAAACTTAATGCACTAATATCAAAACTTCCATCTGGTATTTTAGTAACCTTTGATGGAACAGATAAATTTAAATTAACTAATGAACTTTATGAAGCGGTTTGTAATGCAACAAAACTTATTCCTCAACGTGCTATCATGGCTGCTCATTTTTTAAATTATGAAGCTTACGAACTATATACTATCAACGGTAATAAAATCGATGAAACGTTTGTTAAGTGGGATAAAGAAAAAAATAAATGTTTTGCCGGTTATACAGTAAGTGGAGACAATGTCGGAGTAAACAAAACAGCAAATGTTAGTGGAGAAGTTTTAAGTTTTTTAAGTACCGGCATTGATACAAGGGTTTATTTTATTAAAAATTTTTAAGGAGGAAAGCAAATAAATTATATTGATTTTATTTTACCTTAATTTCGTATAATTTAATTATAAAATTATGTCTGAACCAGTAATTAAATGTGAGGCCGTTTATAAAATTTTTGGAGAAAATGCAAAAAAAATGCTTCAGGAGTCAAATGGTAGTGTAGATGCAAAAACCTTTCAAGAAAATGGATGTATTGTAGGAGTGAATAATGCTTCTTTTGAAGTTTCAAAAGGAGAAATGTTAGTTGTTATGGGTTTGTCTGGTTCAGGTAAATCAACTTTATTAAGATGTATTTCAAGGTTAACAGATGCAACAGGTGGAAAAATTTTTATAGAAGGTCAAGATTTACTTCAATTGAATAACAAAGAACTTATAGAGCTTAGAAGAAATAAGATGGGAATGGTTTTTCAAAGTTTTGCTCTACTTCCCCATAAAACAGTTGTAGAAAATATTGCTTTTCCACTTCAAATTAAGGGAATTAAAACTGAAGATAGTATTAGTAAAGCAATGGATATGGTTAAACTTGTTGGCCTTGATGGAAGAGAAAACTATTTTCCAAGAGAACTTTCTGGAGGTCAGCAACAAAGAGTAGGTATTGCTAGATCTTTAGCAGTAGAGCCAGATATTTGGTTTTTGGATGAACCTTTCTCTGCATTAGATCCGCTTATACGAAAAGAAATGCAAGATGAGTTTTTAAGACTTCAGGATAAATTACAAAAAACAATTATGTTTATTACACATGATTTTGATGAGGCTCTAAAACTTGCTGATCGTATTGCAATTATGAAAGATGGAATAATTGAACAACTAGATACACCGGCAAATATTGTTTTAAATCCAGCAACTGAATATGTAAGGAAATTTACCGAAGAAGTGCCAAGAGAAAAAGTTCTATTAATAGAAGATGTAATGGATGGGTCAATGGTTGATAATTTAGGTGATTTGAAGGTTTTGAAAGATGAAATTATTGAAAATGTTGCTGAAAAAATTTTAACACAAGAAAAATCAGTAGCTGTTATAGATAATAACAACAAAATTGTAGGTTCTATTAATCCAACAAAAATAATTAATACAGTTTTTGGAGGAAGAAAAAATAATAATTAAATTATGGAATTTATAAAAAAATATCCAAAGTTATTTCAATGGTTATTTCTATTAATTGTATTTTTTGCTTTATGTTTCTCAATTGATGTTCCTGAAACATATAAATTTATACGAGGACAAGCAGAATTTGTTAAAGATCCCAATCAAAGTTACTACGTTTTTCTAGGTAAAGAAGTTAGGTATTATGCCTTTGATGTATTTTGGAGATTGCCCCCACTACTTGGATGGTTGCCTATTTGGATAAATGATTCATTGTTTTTTTTAATGAATGAATGGATGCCAATTGAGTTTTGGAACGAAGATACTCAAGAATTCAGAACTCGGCCTCTGGTTTTACAAATAAGCAGAAATTTAACTGCTTTCATGACCTTTCTAATAGAGTTGATTAGAGAGATTTTATTAGGTGGACTTGAAACTATTGTTGCATTTACTAGTTGGGATTGGATAGACAAAAACCCTTGGGCAGAACTACCAGGTCTTCCGTGGACTATTGTTGCTGCTGGTTCAGCAATACTTGCCTATAAGCTAAGTGGTAAAGGTTTAGCTTTGTTTGCTGGTTTAGTTATGGTTTACATTTCTATATTTGGTCAATGGAAACCTTCAATGCAAACTCTTTCATTTATATTAGTTGCAGCACCATTATCATTTATTTTTGGTTTAGGTTTAGGTATAGCGGCGTTTAAAAGTAAAAGAGTTGAAAAAGCTTTATATCCAATACTTTTAGTTATGCAAACAATGCCTCAATATGCTGTATTGGTTCCAGCGCTTGTTCTTTTTGGAGTTGGAGATCATGCAGCAGTAATTATAACTATGGTTGTTGCTGTTCCACCAATGATATTATTAACTTTATTAGGTCTTAGAGCAATACCACCAGAAGTTATTGAAGCAGGTAGAATGAGTGGATG
The DNA here is from genome assembly GCA_902626245.1 of uncultured Pelagibacteraceae bacterium. Taxonomy (GTDB): domain Bacteria; phylum Pseudomonadota; class Alphaproteobacteria; order Pelagibacterales; family Pelagibacteraceae; genus Pelagibacter. The sequence goes on from CACOED010000012.1 coordinate 5,806, forward strand.
TAATAATTGGCAACTAATGTTTAAAGTATTAATTCCTACAGCAAGAAGAGATATATTAATTGGAGTAAACCAGGTAATCATGGTGTGTTTTTCTATGGCTGTTATCTCTGCATTTATAGGAGCTAAAGGTCTTGGATTTAATTTATTACTAGCTTTAAATCAGTTAAATATTGGTTTAGCCTTAGAAGCTGGATTGTGTATTAGTTTAATTGCAATATTACTGGATAAAATGTCTTTGGCTTGGGCAAATAAGCAAACAGATTATTTTGGAAACCTTACATTCTTTCAAAGAAATAAAAATATTTTATTTTTTAGTGCAACAGTAATTATAGGAATTGTACTTGCTTATGTAGGAACATTTTTATTTAAAGGAACTTTTAATTATTTTTTTGAAGTTCCTCACAATAAAGGAATATCAACAGCAGATTTTTGGAATAAAGGTGTTGATTGGATCTTTGATACATTTTTCATTTATATAAAAGCCTTTAATACGTGGTTAATTCAAGATGTACTTCAACCAATGAGAGCTTTGTACTTAAGAATGCCCGCAGTTGCTACATTAGTTTTAGTTGTTGGAGCAGGATATTTAATTGGTGGAATTCGTTCAGCTTTAGTTGTTTGTGGATTAACATTATTTATTGCCTTAAGTCCATGGTGGGATAGAGCACTTGTTACAGCATATATGGCAACATTTGGAGTTGTTGTATCCTGTATAATTGGATTTACGGTTGGAACTTTATGTTTTCAAAACAAAAAAGCTGCAAGCTTTATGTTGGCAATTTGTGATATATTTCAAACTTTCCCTTCTTTTGTATACTTAATTCCAGTGATGATGCTTTTTGGTATAACTGATACATCAGTCTTAATTGCTGTTATAGTTTATGCAACAATACCAGCAACAAGATATACTATCGAGGGTCTTAGAAGTGTTCCTCTTGGTTTGCATGATGCTGCAACTATGTCAGGTGTAAATAAATTTCAAAGATTAACCAAAATTGAATTTCCTTTGGCTTTTCCTCATATGATGCTTGGATTAAATCAAACAATTGTATTTGCATTATTCATGGTAATCATTGGAGCATTTATTGGAACAGAGGATTTAGGACAATATATTTTAAAAGCACTATCTGATAAAAATGGTGCTGGAATAGGATTGACTCTTGGTATCTGTGTTGCTTTCATAGGTTTAATATTTGATAATTTAATTAGAACTTGGGTAGAAAAAAGAAAAAAACACCTTGGTATAAGTTAAAATTGTGAAAAAATTTCTTGTTGCTATTGATCAAGGCACTACATCAACAAGAGTAATATTATTTGATATAAAAGGTAATAAAAAATTCACATCACAGTTTGAGTTTAAGCAATATTTTCCAAAAAATGGCTGGGTTGAGCATAATCCAAATGAAATTTGGAAAACTACAGTTAAATCATTAAAAAAGGTTATTAAAAAAGCTAAGCAGTTGAAAGGAAAAATATTAAGCATAGGAATTACCAATCAGAGAGAAACAACTATTCTCTGGAACAAAAAAAACGGTAAACCAGTATATAATGCTATTGTATGGCAGGATAAAAGGACTCTGCAATATTGCCAAAATTTAAAAAAAAATAATTACGAAAATATTTTAAGAAAAAAAACTGGTTTATTTATTGATCCATATTTTTCTGCAACCAAGATTAGATGGATATTAGATAATGTTAAAACTTCAAAAAAACTATTAAAATCAAATAAATTATTATTTGGAACTATTGATACATTTTTAATTTGGAAACTTACTAATGGAAGAAAACATTTAACAGAAGCTACAAATGCATCTAGAACAATGCTTTTTAATATAAATACAAGTCAGTGGGATAAAAATATATTAAAAAAATTAAATATACCTTACAAAATTTTACCAGAAGTAAAAAATTCAGCGGATAATTTTGGAAATACAGACAAAAAAGTTATTGGACAAGAAATCCCTATTTCAGCAGTACTTGGAGACCAGCAAGCTGCAGCAGTAGGACAGTCATGTTTTCAAAAAGGTTCAATAAAAAGTACATATGGTACAGGTGCATTTGTGATAATGAATACAGGTTATAAGAAAATTTTTTCTAAAAATAAATTATTAACCACAATTTGTTATCGTTTAAATGGAAAAAATACTTATGCTTTAGAAGGTTCAATTTTTATTGCAGGTGCAGGCGTACAGTGGCTTAGAGATAAAATGAAACTTATAAATAATGCAATTGAGTCTGAAGAAATTACTAAATCAATAAAAAATAATGATGGTGTTTACATAGTTCCAGCTTTTATTGGAATAGGTGCACCTTATTGGAGACCAGATGCAAGGGGTATAGTTACAGGTTTAACTAGGAATAGTGATTGGAAAAATTTAGTAAGAGCAGTAATTGAATCTGTCGCCTATCAAAGCTATGATTTATTTGATGCAATGAAAAGAGATGGAATAAAACCTAAGCTAATCAAAGTTGATGGAGGAATGGTAGCCAATAATTGGTTTTCCCAATTTTTATCAAACATTATAAATTTAAATGTTATAAGACCAAAGATCTTAGAAACAACAGCTTTTGGAGCTGCATTTTTAGCTGGATATCAGATTGGGGAATTCAAATCGCTAAATGAAATTCAAACTAAATGGAAAAAAGAAAGAGTTTTTACTCCAAAAATTAATGTATCATTGAGAAATAATTTATTGCAAGGATGGAAACAAGCAATTAGAAAAACTTTAGCATAAAATAGCTATGAAAAAAATATTAATAATAGGCGCTGGTGCGATGGGATCTGCCTTTTCGATTCCTTGCATAGAAAATAATAACGAAGTTACTATAATTGGATCAGTGTTAGAAAATGATTTTATTTCTTCAATAAAATCTAATAAAAATTTACATCCAAGTTTAAATGTAATTTTACCAAATAATATTAAAATAGAAAAATTTGAAAAAATTACAGAAGTTACTGATATAGATTTAGATCTAATTGTAGTTGGGGTAAGCTCAGTTGGAGTTGATTGGGTAGGAGAAGAAATTTCAAAATTTTATAAAGATAAGACACCAATAATATTATTAACTAAAGGTCTTTCAATAATTGATGATCAATTAACAACTTTGACTGAAAAATTAGAAATGATTTTAAAAAAAAATGGTAATAAAAACGTTAATATTTCTTCAGTTAAAGGTCCATGCTTAGCATCGGGACTTGCAAATAAAATGAGAACAGGGACTATAATTGCAAATAAAAGTATTAAAGAAGCTCAAAAAATTCAGAATATTATTCAAACAGAATATTATAAATGTGAAATATCAGACGATATAGAAGGTATAGAAATATCTTCGGCAATAAAAAATCTTTATTCAATGTTAATTGGAGGTTCACAAGGATTAAGTAATCCTGAGGCTTCGAAAGAAGTCCAAGAAAAATATTTTTTAAATACAGCAGCTAGTTTAATTCATAGATCAATTTCTGAAATGGTAGAAATTGTTAATTATTATTCAGGCAAAACAGAAACTGTCTATGGTTTGGCTGGTTTAGGAGATATATATGTAAGTGTCTCGGGAGGAAGAAATAGTCAAATGGGAAAATATTTAGGGCAAGGTTACTTATATAAAGAAGCAAAAGAAAAATTTATGAAAAATACTACAGTTGAGGGTGCAGAATTAGCTTTAGAGATCGGTCCAAAACTTATGGCAACATTTGATAAAGAAAAATTTCCACTTCTATTTAGTATACTAGAATGTATTTGTGAAAATAAAAAATTACAAATTGAATGGTAATTTCTTTATTTTTTTGGCTGATCTAAAAAAACTTTTAAAGTATCATCCATAGCTGATGCCCATGGTGTATGGTGGATTGGTGCAACTGAACCAGTAACTGGTGAAGAAAAAGATTTATTTCTATAGGTCATAATATCTTCTACTTTGTGATGCTCCCATTCTTTAAAATGTTTTCTAATTAATTCAAAGTCAATTTTTGGATAATCAGATAATTCATGAAGCTCTTTGGTATATTCAGTTTGAAAATCTATCATTTGATCAGGATTTTCTAATTTTTCTTCTAAAGCAACCCATTTATTAATATCTTTTTCTATTTCCGAACTATTTGGAATTTTAATTTTACCCATTATCACATCTCTCGCATACCAGGCCTGACAGTCAAACATATTAAAAGTATGAAATTGATCTTGCATGCCTAAGTAAAGTAATTTGTGATTATCTTGCCATACAACACCTTTATACAATTTTGGTGGATATAATCTGTTTCTAGTTTTAAGTTTGAGGTCTTCAGTTAAAAATGGGAAATGATGAAGATAACCGCAGCATAAAATTATAGCATCTGCTTCTTGTTCATGACCATCTTTAAAAATAGCTTTATTTCCTTCCAGTCTATCTAAATAATGAACTTCTTTTACTCCACTAGGCCATTTAAATCCCATTGGGTTATGTCTATAACCAATAGTAACACTTTTTGCTCCATACTTGTGGCATTGGATAGCGATATCTTCAGCAGAATAACTGCTTCCTAAAACAATAACATTTTTTCCTCTAAATTCTTCCGCATCTCTAAAGTCATGTGAATGCATAATTCTTCCAGGAAAAGATTTCATACCTGAGTATTCAGGAATAAAAGGAACAGAAAAATGTCCAGTAGAAACGACTACATAATCAAAAATTTCATTTGAAAATTTATCATTTTTTTTATCATGGGAGGTAATCTCAAAATTATTTCCATTGAAAACAACCTTAGAAACACTTGTGCTAAATCTTATTTTACTTTTAAGATTGCCCTTTTTTACTCTACCAATTATATAATCATACAAAACTTCTCTCGGAGGAAAAGATGGGATTGGCTTTCCAAAATGTTCATCAAATGAATAGTCAGCAAATTCCAAACATTCTTTAGGACCATTTGACCATAGATACCTGTACATACTATTTGGGACAGGATCGCCATATTGATCAGATCCAGTTCTCCAGCTATAATTCCATAATCCTCCCCAATCTTCTTGTTTTTCAAAACAAACTATTTCTGGTATTTTCATACCTTTTTTCTCAGCTTGTTCAAAAGCCCTTAGCATTGAAAGACCACACGGACCTGTTCCAATAATAGCTACTTTTGTCATAGTATTTTTATTCCTAAAATAATTTTTTTTAAATTTATCTTATCTTAGTATTAATTCAATGATTTTAATTCTTGCAATAATTCTAATTTTAATTTTAATTGTCCTAAAAAATAACTCTATGCCAAAATTAATATCTAGCTATGTAAAGTTTATTGACTTTATTTGCGAAAAAGTTGGAAGGATCGTCATGTACTTTGTTTTCTTTATGATGTTCCTTTTGATTTTATCTTTTGTAACACGAAATATAATAAACTTTCCTTTAATGTGGATTATAGAAATGGCCCAATTTACAATCACTGCCTACTATCTTCTTGGTGGAGGTTATTCAATGCTCACAGATGATCATGTTAGAATGGATTTATTTTACGGGAAACTTTCAAAAAAAGGTAAAGCAAAAATGGATATTATAACTAGTGCTTTTCTTATTTTTTATTTGTTTATACTATTTATTGGATCAATCACTAGTCTTACTTATACTATTCAGACCAAGCAGAAACTTTTCACTGCATGGGCACCTTATGTGTGGCCAATTAAAACTTTGATGTTAATTGGAATTTTACTGATGTTACTTCAGGCATTTTCAACTTTATTTAAAGATATTGCTAACGTGAAAGAGAAGAAAATTTAATTATGTTAGCACAATATTTAAGTTATGAATTTATTGCCTTGTTCATGTTTATCACAATGTTAGTGATGATGTTTACTGGACAAAGAGTTTTTGGAGCTATTGGATTTGTTGCAACAGCGTCAGCGTTATTAATTTGGGGCGAAGGATCTATGGAGATGCCTTACACAGCAACATGGAAACTCTTTAAATGGTATCCAATGCTTACTTTGCCTTTATTTATTTATATGGGCTTTATGATTTCAGAGTCTGGAATAGCCAATGATCTTTATAAGATGTTCCATGTTTTATTTGGAGGATTGAAAGGTGGTCTTGCAATTGGAACTATGTTTATGATGGTAGCTATATCAGCAATGAATGGATTAAGTGTTGCAGGAATGGCAATTGGTGCAACGATAGCTTTACCTGAAATGTTAAAGAGAAATTATGATAAAAGAATGATTACTGGAGTAGTCCAAGCTGGAAGCTCGCTAGGAATCTTAATACCACCAAGTGTAGTGATGGTTTTATATGGCATGATTGCTCGTCAACCAGTTAGTAAACTTTGGATGGCTGGAATTTTACCAGGTTTATTAATGGCTTCTTTATTTCTAATCTATATTTATGTTAGATGTAAACTTCAGCCAGAACTTGGCCCACCATTAAAAAAAGAAGAAAGAAATGTAAGTACAGTTGAAAAAATTAGGTTGTTAAAAGCGGGGATTATTCCATTTTTAATATTCTTTTTCATGACAGGTTTATTTTTGATGGGAATTGCAAGTTTAGTTGAGTGTTCAGCTGTTGGTGCTTTTTTAGCTACTTTAGCAGCAATATACAAAAGAAGATTTAATCAAAAAGTTTTAGAAAATACACTCAAAAAGACTTTGGGTGTTTCTTGCATGTTTATGTGGATTATTTTAGCTGCATTATGTTTTGGAGCTGTATTTGATGGTTTAGGAGCCGGAAGAGCAATTGAAACACTTTTTATTGAAAAATGGAATTTAACTCCGTGGGGTGTATTAATTATGATGCAACTTTCTTACATTTTAATGGGAATGTTTTTAGATGATACAGCCATGTTAGTAATTGTTGCTCCGTTATATGTTCCTTTAATTATTTCATTAGGTTTTGATCCAATTTGGTATGGTGTTCTTTACACAATTACTTGCCAAATTGCTTATATGACACCTCCATTCGGGTATAATTTATTTTTAATGAGGGCAATGGCTCCAAAAGAAATTACTCTTCAGGATATTTATAGATCAATAATTCCATTTGTTCTTATCATGGTTATAGGTTTAGCAATAGTTATGGCTTTCCCTGAAATTGCAACTTACCTCCCAGAAAAATATTTATCTAGATAATTCAACCTTGAGTTTTATTTATTAATTTTTTTTTTAAATTATATAAAATTACTCAATTATTAAGTTTCATAAGATTTTAATTTATAATAGTATTTTTAACAATTTATTAAACGAGAGGAGACCAAGTGAAAAAAGATAAAAAAATAATAACGAATAAAAGACGTTCGTTTATTAAAAAGGCCGGTTTACTAACTTTAGGTGCAGCAGGAGCAACTGCTATTAAAGCCCCATATGTTTACGCTGCATCAAATCCAATCAAATGGAGATTACAGACTTACTCTGGAGCTCCACTTGGTGCACATGTTGTTAAGCCACAAATAGAAGCTTTTAACAAAGCTGCGCATGGTGAAATGGAAATTGAACTTTACTATGCAGATCAACTTGTTCCTACTGATGAACTGTTTAGAGCAATGCAAGCAGGAACTATTGATGCTGTACAAAGTGATGATGCCACAATGGGTTCACCTGTAGATATACAGGTTTTTGGTGGATACTTCCCATTTGCAACACGATACAGTTTAGATGTTCCATCATTATTTAAATACTATGGTTTAAATGAAATTTGGGATGAAGCTTATAGTGAGGTAAAAGGTGTACAATGGTTAAGTACAAGTGCATGGGATCCATGTCATTTATTTACTGTAAATAAAAAAGTAACTAAACTTTCTGACATGAAAGGACTTCGTGTTTTTGGTGTACCAACAGCAGGTAAGTTCTTGTCAAGATACGGTTTAATTCCCGTAATTGTACCGTGGGATGATGTTGAAGTAGCAATGCAGACAGGTGAACTGGATGGCGTATGCTGGTGTGGTTTTACTGAAGCCTATGAAGTAGGTTGGGCTGATATTTGTAAATATGCTTTAACTAATGCAGTTACTGGTGCATGGTTTGGATCTTATTTTGCTAACCAAAAAAGTTGGGATAAATTAAGTCCAAAACTTCAAGCTCTTTACAGAATGTCAATTAATGACTCTCACTACTATAGACAAGTGTGGTATTGGGGTGGAGAAGCTGATCTTCGTGTTAATGGTAAAAAAATGGAGCTAACAAGCCTTCCAGCTAACGAATGGAGTCAAGTTGTTGAAGATTCTAAAGAATTCTGGGATGAGACTTCTAAGATTAGCCCAAGAGCTAAAAAAGTTGTTGATGCATTTAAGAAGTATGCACAAACAATGGAAAAAGCAGGTTATCCTTACAGATAATTTTTTTATTTTTAGGCGCCTTTCATTAAGGCGCCTAATTAAATCTTAAGGTTTTGAAGTAATACCACCGTCTACAATCATCTCAATTCCAGTAATATAACTAGCTTGATCACTCAATAAATACATACAAGCATTTGAAATATCCTCTGGTTTACCGACTCTTTGAAGAGGAATAAATTTTTCTAAGTTTTTCTTTGATTTAGGATTCTTTTTCCAACGTTTTTGCATTTTAGTTTCTATTGGACCAGGCAAAATTATGTTTGATCTTATATTCTTTGCTGCAAATTGTATTGCTAATGATTTCGAAAGCCTAATCATTGCAGCTTTTGACGCCCCATATGCGTCCTGAGGCTTATCATCACCTGATAAAGCGTCTATAGACGAAATATGTACCATTGAACCAAAATTATTTTTTTTCATTAATGGTAAAATAATTTTTGATAAATACATCATTGATTTTAGATTTATTTCAAATACCTTATCCCAAATGTCTTCTCTTATGTCTGCTGCAGAGACATCTTTATTAAACCATAAAACTCCTATTGTATTAACAAGATAATCAATAGTTTTATTTTTTTTATAAAACTTTTCGATAACAGATTTAAATTTTTTAAAATTTGTAGCATCTACTTTTGCGAACGTACAATTTTTATTTTTATTTAAAAAAGTTTTACCTGGACTTTTAACATCTAACATTAATACATTTATGTTATTTTGTGATAACATTTTAGATATTTCAACTCCCATACCCCCACTAGCACCTGTGACAATTGCATTCTTACCTCTGTAAAATAATTTCATCTATTGCTCTTTTCTTAAATGAAAGCTTTTAGGAGCAGTTAGTTTTTCATAAGCGATTTTAGACAACGAACAACCTTTTCCAGTTTCTTTAACACCTGTCCATGATAAAGCTGGATCTAAATAATCACATCTATTCATAAAGAACGTTCCAGTTTGAACTTTATTTCCAACTTTTTCAGCTAATTCAATATCTTTAGTCCAAATTGATGCAGTTAAACCATAAGGACTATCATTCATTAAATTTATTGCTTCATTTTCATCTTTAACTTTCATAATTCCAACACAAGGACCAAAAGTTTCTTCCATCATAAAGTTCATCTCGTGATTTACATTTGTTAAAACTTGAGGGATTAGATAATTTTTATGCTCTTTAGGATAATTAAATTTATTTTCATCAATCATTTTTTTAGCACCTTTATCAATCGCGGCATTCATTTGATTTATTATAAATTCAGCTGCAGATAATTTTACAACAGGACCTAAATTTGTTTCTTTATTTAAAGGATTACCAAATTTGTAATTGTAAGTCTTAGAAATAAAAGATTCTAAAAATTTATCATAAATTTTTTCATCTACATAAATTCTTTCAATTCCACAGCAAGATTGACCTGAATTAAAAAAAGAACCATCAACTAAATTTTCGACTGTTTTTTCCAAATCACAATCGTGTCTAGCATATGCAGGATCTTTACCACCAAGTTCAAGAGCCATATCAATAAATTTTGTGTGAGTTGCTTTTTGAACTTCATATCCAGCTTTAACTGAGCCTGTAAATGAAACAAAATTTACTCTAGCATCAGATACAACTTTCAAACCATCTTGATGATTTAAATGTAAATAATTAAAAATATCTTTTGGTAAAGTTTTTTGTGCAGATTTAAAAAGTTGCTCAGCACATAATGGTGTTTGAGCTGAATGTTTTAAAATAACTGTATTTCCTGCCGCCATTGCAGGTATAATTGAATTAACTGCTGTTAGGTAAGGATAATTCCATGGTGCAATTACAAACACAACACCTAATGGTTTTCTTCTAATAAAATTTTTAAAATTATTATCTTTTGTTACATCAATGTCAGCTAATTTATTTTCAGCAATCGATAGCATATAGTCAGCTCTTTCTTTAAATCCATTAAGTTCACCAGCAACTTGAGAAATTGGTCTTCCTATTTGTCTACATAGCTCTTCGGTAATAATTTCTTTCTTAGATAAAAAATCTTCAACAAACTTATCCAATAATTCAACTCTTTCTTTTACACTTATTTGCCCCCAACTTATTTGAGCTTTTACTGAATTGTTAAGTGTTTCTTCTATTTTATGAGAATCGTATTCTCTCTCGATATAAACTTTGTTATCAATTGGACTTATTGTTTTTTGCATAATTATTTTGGTTAAAATTATTTTATAAAATGCTATATATCATCAAAAATTTCTAAAAGAGTAAATAGATAACATGCAAAAATATAATTGGAATTATCCAACAACAATGTGGGTTGGTGAAAATAGAATTAAAGATCTAGGTTCAGCCTGTAAAACTTTGAATATAAACAAACCTTTACTAGTAACAGACAAAGGCCTTTCCCAATCTGATATTGTTAAGAATACTTTATCAAATTTAAAGAAAGAGGGAATTGCTGTAGAATTATATTCCAATGTAGTTGGTAATCCCACAGGAACAAATGTTAACGAAGGTGTAGAGAGTTATAAAAAAAATAATTGTGATGGTGTAATTGCCTTTGGTGGAGGAAGTGGATTAGATGTTGGAAAAGCAGTAGCATTTATGTGTAGTCAAACTTTACCTATATGGGATTTTGAAGATGTTGGAGATAATTGGACCAGAGCTAATTCAGATAAAATAGCTCCTATCATTGCCGTACCCACTACTGCTGGAACTGGTTCAGAAACAGGAAGAGCTTCTGTTATTTTAAATGAGGATACAGGTGTAAAAAATATTATTTTTCATCCAAAATTTTTACCATCAATTGTAATTCTTGATCCTATTTTAACTGTTGGTTTGCCAGCAAAAATAACAGCTGCAACAGGAATGGATGCATTAGCTCACAATTTAGAAGCTTACTGTGCACCAGGTTATCATCCAATGGCTGATGGAATTGCATTAGAAGGAATGAAACTAATTAACAAATGGCTATTTGAAGCAGTAAATAACGGATCAAATTTAGAAGCTAGAATGAACATGTTAACAGCAGCGAGTATGGGCTCGACTGCCTTTCAAAAAGGATTAGGTGCAATTCATTCACTAAGTCACCCAGTTAATGCATTAAATAATATTCATCATGGCTTATCAAATGCAATTTTTATGCCTTATGTTTTAACTTTTAATAAAGATGTGATTGAGGATAAAATTATTAAAATTTGTAATTACTTAGAATTAAAGAACAAAACATTTAATGGATTTATTAGTTGGATTCTTGATTTGAGAAAAAAATTAGAAATACCTCATAAACTATCTGAAGTAATTAGCGAAAAAGATTTACAATTAAATCGGCTATCAAAAATGGCTTTAGAAGATCCTTCCACATCGAGCAACCCTAAAAAATTAACTGAAGCTGATATGAAGCTCATGTATCAACACAGTATGTCGGGTACTCTGTTTTAAAGAATAACTAATGTCTAATTTAAATATTCTTATAGTTGAAGGGAACGATCTCAAAAATAACGAATTTTTTGTTAAAGTTGCATATGCGTCTTGTTCAGAAAACTTAAAAAATTTAGTTTTAAAATTAGAACCAAGTTCAAAAATTAAAATTATTAATCCTGCAAATGATAATGAAACAAAAAGTGCCCTGGAGAATATTAAAAATTATAATGGAATAATTTTTACAGGTGGTGCTATGAGATTAAACGATATGACAGATGAGATTAAAAAACATTTAAATTTTGCAACTAATTGTTTTAAATATGATAGTAAAATTTTAGCTATTTGTTGGGGCTTACAAGTTTGTTCTACAGCAGCAGGAGGGAAAGTGGCTCCAGGAAAAAATGGAGCACACATAGGTATAGCTACAGATATTAAGATTAATGGAGAAGGAAAAAAAAACTTTATTTATAAAAATAAAAAATTTAAATTTACGTCACCAGCATTTAACTATGATGAAGTTTGTGAAATGCCTGATGGAGCTATTTTATTATCCAGCGATAATGTTAACAAAGTAATGGGAATACATTTTAAATCAGGAAAATCAGAAATTTTGGGATTACAATATCATCCAGACTATGAGTATTGGCAGATGATAAATTTAGCTAATGGTAGGAAAGATAGTATATTACAAAATAACCTTTTTGATAGTGAAAATGATTTTCAAAATCATTTAAATTATATTAAAGGAGAAGATCAGAAACTAGATTTTGAAAACAGAACTTGTGAAATAAGAAATTGGTTAAATTATTTAAAAGCAGTTTAATTAAAAAAGTCCCTCAACATCACCTTTATCGTTTAATTTAATCGAGTCAGCCGCAGGAACTTTAGGTAAACCAGGCATAGTCATGATAGCACCACAAATAACCACTATAAATTCTGCTCCCGATGACAATCTTACTTCTCTTATAGGAACTACGTGTCCAGAGGGAGCACCTTTTAAATTTGGATCAGTAGAAAAACTATACTGTGTCTTAGCAACACATATTGGAAGGTTTCCATAACCTTTTGTTTCAAAATCTTTTAACTGATCTCTTATTTTTGTATCAGCAACTATTTCGCTCGCATGATAAATTTCTTGAGCAATAGTTTCAATTTTTTTAAACAAAGTAAGATTGTCTTTATATAAAAATTTAAAATTATTTTTACTATTACATATATCAACTACAATATTTGCTAAATCTTTAGTACCTTCACCTCCATCTGACCAATGTTTACAAATAGATGATTTTACTCCTAGTGTTTTACAAAAATTCATAAGTGCTTCGACTTCTTTTTCTGAATCAGTAATAAAATGGTTTACAGCTACTGCGACTGGTAAACCAAATTTTTTGACATTGTTTATATGTCTTTCAAGATTTACCAATCCTTTATTTAAAGCTTCAACATTTTCATTTTTCAAATCGTCTTTTGCTATTCCACCATGCATTTTTAGAGCTCTTATAGTAGCTACAATTACAACACAATCAGGTTTCAAGTTTGATTTTCTACATTTAATATCTAGAAATTTTTCTGCACCTAAGTCAGCACCAAATCCTGCTTCAGTTACAACATAATCAGCTAATTTTAATCCTGTTTTTGTCGCTATTACAGAATTACAGCCATGAGCTATATTTGCAAATGGTCCACCATGAATTATTGCTGGATTATTTTCCAATGTTTGAGTAACATTAGGTCTGATTGCATCCTTTAATAGAACAGTCATTGGACCTTGTGCATTTAAATCTTTTGCATAAATTGGTTTTTTATCTCTAGTATAAGCTACAGTTATATTTCCAATTCTATTTTCTAAATCTTTTAAATCATTTGATAAGCAGAAGATGGCCATTATTTCAGATGCTACCGTTATATCAAAACCATCTTGTCTCGGATATCCATTAGCCACCCCACCAAGATCCACAACTATTGATCTTAATGAACGGTCGTTCATATCCATAACTCTTTTCCAAGATATTCTTCTCACATCAATATTTAATTTATTACCCCAGTAAATATGATTATCTATTAGTGCAGAAAGAAGATTATGAGCAGATGTAATTGCATGAAAGTCACCTGTAAAATGTAAATTTATTTGCTCCATTGGAACTACCTGAGCATAACCTCCTCCAGCAGCACCACCTTTCATTCCAAAAGATGGTCCTAAACTAGGTTCACGAAGACAAACAATCGATTTTTTTCCAATTTTATTTAAACCATCATTTAATCCAACTGATGTTGTTGTTTTTCCTTCACCGGCAGGCGTAGGTGTTATTGCGGTTACTAAAATTAATTTTCCATCCTTTTTGTTTTTTAAAGTATCCAAGTACTCAGTTTTAATTTTTGCAATATATCTTCCGATTGGACTATATACCTCAGCTTTATCAGGCACATTTAAACCATTAAGTATTTCCTG
>CACOED010000013.1 GCA_902626245.1 uncultured Pelagibacteraceae bacterium
ACCTTTCTTAAAATCTATTCCATTTAATTCTTCAAAATTACACTCTATTCCAAATATTCTACCTTTCAGTTGATCAGTATCTTTTTGAGCAATTCCAGTCTCATAACTAAATTTATAGTACTCGTCGACGTTAGAGGCTGACAAATTTAATTTTTTTAAAGATAAATATAGTTTTTCTAAATTTATTATTATTCTCGCTCCTAATTCTTTTTTTCTAGGATCTAAAAATATAGGGTCTTCTCTAAATTTTATTGTAAATCCAGGTAAGTTTTTAGCACCTTCAAATTCTAAAAATTTTTCATTACTAAAAGCAGCTACTACAAATTCATTACTTAAATTAAGTATTTCAACTTTAGATCTAAGTTTATAGAGATCTAATTGTTTATAAAGATTTTCAACTTGTATTTTTTCACACTCTAGAAAATATCCAGTTTTATGTTTTACAATTAGAAAATCAAAAAGATATTTTCCTTGAGGGGTTAGAATAGATGCAAAACAACTATTAGTTTCATTAACTTTATTAATATCATTTGTTATTAAATTCTGTAAAAATTCTTTAACATCTTTACCTTGAATAAATAAAATTCCACGATCCTCTAATATAAAAACTTTTTTTTTATTCATAATTGAAAATAAGTAATTTATAATATAGTTACTTTTCTTGAAAATGTTAGATCTAATAATAAAAAATGGACAATGTTATATTAATAGTGAATTAAAAAATGTAGATCTTTCTATTAAAGATGGAAAAATTCATCATATTGGTCAAATTTCAGAAGAAACAAAAGAAATTTTTAATGCAGAAGGTCAAATAGTTTTACCAGGATGTATTGATACACAAACTCATTTTAGGGAACCTGGATCAACTGATACAGAAGATCTTCACTCAGGAAGTAGAGCAGCGATTATTGGAGGAATTACTGGTGTATTTGAAATGCCAAATACTAATCCACCAACGTCTAACTTCTTAGAATTTCAAAAAAAATTAGATCTAGCCAAAAATAGAATGTATTGCAATTATGGATTTTATTTTGGTGCAACAGCAAATAATTTGAGTGATTTATCTGATTTAAAAGATTTAGAAGGTTGTTGTGGAATTAAACTTTTTGCTGGATCATCAACTGGAAATTTATTAGTTGCGGATGAAGCAGATATTGAAAAAGTTTTTCAAAGTAGTTCGAAAGTTGTTGCTGTTCACTCAGAAGATGAAGCAATTTTAAATGTTAATAAAAAATTAATTAAAAAAGGAGATGTTCATACCCATCCAGTTTGGAGAAGTGTAGAGTGCGCAATGTCTTCCACTAGAAAAATTGTAAGGATTGCCGAAAAATATAATAAAAAAGCACATATTCTTCATGTTACAACAAAAGAAGAAATTGATTTTCTATCACAACACAAAGGAAATATTACATTTGAAATTACTCCACAGCACTTAACTTTATATGCTCCAGATTGTTACAACAATCTTGGAACCTATGCCCAAATGAACCCACCTTTAAGAGATAAATCTCATTATGATAGATTATGGTATGGAGTAAGAAATAATTATAATGATACAATTGGATCTGATCATGCTCCACATTTAAAATCAAATAAAGAAAAAGAATATCCAAATTCGCCATCTGGTATGCCAGGTGTCCAAACTCTAATGCCAGTGATGTTAAATCATGTAAATGATGGAAAATTATCTCTTTATCAATTGATAAATCTTGTCTGCGAAAACCCTGTTAAGATTTTTGGAATTAAAAATAAAGGATTTATTAAAGAAGGATATGATGCTGACCTCACAATTATTGACATGGATAAGACAATTGAGATTAAAAATTCAAATATTGAAAGTAAATGTGGCTGGTCTCCGTTTGATGGTTACAAATTTAAAGGAAGCCCTGTTGCAACAATAATTAATGGTGAAATTAAAATGAAAGATGGAAAAATAATTGGGGAACCTGGTGGAAAACCAATGAAATTTAAATAACTTTAGAAGAAAAACTATTCACCAAAATAACACCTATAACAATTAGAAATAATCCTAAAACTGCTTGCCAACTAAGAATTTGTTTAAAAAAGAAGTATCCAAATATTGCAATTGTAAATATTCCTAATCCACTCCAAGTTGCATAAACTATAGCAATGGGAATTTTATGTAATACGTGAGTAAGACAATATAATGCAGTCAAATAACAAGTAGCCGCTATAACAGTAGGAATTATTTTTGTAAAATTTTGAGTAGATGGTAGCAACAATGTACCTGCTACTTCACAAAAAATTGCAACAAACATAAAAAAATATGCTTTAGCCATTACTTTAAAATATTACTTTTTATTAAATCTTGTTTTATTTCATCTAAAATAGCAGGATCATCAATTGTTGCTGGCATTTTATAATCTTCTTTATCAGCTATTTTTCTAACCGTCCCTCTTAAAATTTTTCCTGATCTTGTTTTAGGTAATCTTTTAACAACTATTGCAGTTTTAAAAGCAGCAACCGGTCCAACTTTATCTCTTACCATTTGAATACATTCTTTTGATATTGTTTCATTATCCTTTTGAACTCCAGCTTTTAGAGCTATTAAACCAATTGGTAACTGTCCTTTTAGTTTGTCAGCAATTCCAATAACTGCACATTCTGCAACAGATTGATGTTCTGATAAAACTTCTTCTATTGCTCCAGTTGACAGTCTATGACCTGCAACATTAATGATATCATCAGTTCTGGACATTATCCAAATATATCCATCTTCATCTATATGGCCTGCATCATAGGTTTGATAATATCCATCGTAGTTTGTCATATATGTTTTTTTATATCTTTCATCAGCATTCCATAAAGTAGGAAATGTTCCTGGCGGCAATGGAAGTTTAACAACTATGTCACCCATTTCATTTGGCTTTGCAATACTTTGGTCTGGTTTAATTACTTTAACATTATAACCTGGAACAGCCTTACAAGCTGACCCATACTTTGTTTTCATCATTTCTATACCAGTACAATTAGAACTTATTGCCCAACTAGTTTCAGTTTGCCACCAATGATCAATTACAGGAACGTTCAATAGAGATTCTGCCCACTTAATAGTATCTGGATCTGCTCTTTCTCCCGCAAGAAATAAACTTTCAAATGAGCCTAGATCATACTTAGAAAAAAATTTACCTTCGGGGTCTTCTTTTTTTATCGCCCTAAAAGCTGTTGGAGCAGTAAACAATGATTTTACTTTGTAGTCAGATATTATTTTCCAAAAAGCACCAGCATCTGGAGTTCCAACTGGTTTACCTTCGAACAATACAGTTGTGCATCCTTTAAATAATGGTGCGTAAACAATATAAGAGTGACCAACAATCCATCCAATATCGCTTGCTGACCACCAGACATCATCCTTATCAATATTATAAATATTTTTCATTGTCCATTTAAGAGCAGCGATGTGACCCCCGATATCTCTCACAATTCCTTTTGGAATTCCAGTTGTTCCCGATGTATATAAAATGTAAGCAAATTCATTTGAGTTCATTTCAACACAATCTACATTTTTTGCGTTAGATAATGACTCATCCCAACTAATTTCATTAGCTGGATTTAGTTTGACTTCATTATTTGGTATTTGATATAAAATTATTTTTTCAATTTTGTGAGATGCTAGCTTTAAAGCTTCGTCAACAAGAGGTTTATATTGAACTGTTCTTCCAGGCTCAAAACCACAAGATGCTGTAAGTAAAACTTTTGCTTTACTATCGTCTATTCTACTTGCTAGTTCATTAGAAGCAAAACCGCCAAAAACTACTGAATGAATTGCACCAATTCTTCCACAAGCGAGCATACCAATAACTGCCTCGGGTATCATTGGCATATAGATTATGACTCTATCTCCTTTTTTGAAAGTTCGGTACCTTTAATATTTTTTTTCTCCCATTGTCCTTTATGAGTTGTCTCATTAGCAAAAGGAATTCTTCTTAGTACTGACATTATTAAAGCAAATGCATGTTCAGCAGTTGCATTAGCATTTCCACCAGGAGTATTCATAACAATCATATTTTTTTCTTTTGCAAATGGTACATCAATGTTATCAACACCTGCTCCAGCTCTACCTATTACCTTGAGATTTTTTGCTGCCTCAATTATATTCTTAGTAACCTTTGTTGCGGATCTAACAACCATGCCATCGTATTCAGGAATAATTTTAATAATTTCTTCTTCTGATAAACCTGTTTTTACATCCACTGTAATATTATTTTTTTCAAAAATTTTTTGAGCAACATTGCTCATTGAGTCTGAAATTAAAACTTTAGGCATTGTTTTTTACAGAGTCGTATGCCCAATCAATCCATGGTAATAGAGCTTTCATGTCGCTATTTTGCACCGTTGATCCACCCCAAATCCTTATACTAGGTGGTGCTTTAGGGTAACCATTAATATCATTAGCAACACCTTCTTTTTCTAAAAGTGAGAATAATTTTTTCAAAACACCTCTTTGATCTTCTTCGTTATGTTTCGCAAACCATTCATCTTTTATTAGTACGGTAATACTTGTTGATGATCTAATACTTTTATCTTCACACATAAATTTGAAATTATCACTTTTATCAATCCAATCTTCTACAATTTTTAAATTTTGATTAGAGATTTTTACTAACTCCTTAGTTCCTCCAACTGATTCAACCCAATTCAATGCATCTAAACCGTCTTCAACACAAATCATTGAAGGAGTGTTTATTATTCCTCCTTCAAATATAGCTTTAATTAATTTTTTCTTATTTGCTAATCTAAATAATTTTGGTATTGGCCAAGGAGGTACATGAGTTTCTAATCTTTTAACTGCTCTTGGAGACAGAACTATCATTCCATGTGCTGCCTCTGCTCCTAAAACCTTTTGCCATGACCAAGTAATGACATCTAGTTTGCTATAATCCATATCCATAGCAAAAATTCCTGAAGTCGCATCACAAATGGTTAAACCCTCTCTATCATCAGGTATCCAGTCAGCATTTGGAATTCTTACACCTGCAGTTGTTCCATTCCATGTAAAAACTACATCATTTTTAAAATTTACTTTTGATAAATCGGGCAAAATTCCATAGTCAGTTACATAACTATTTACATCTTTTATTTGAAGTTGATCAAGTATATCTATTACCCAATCTTTTCCAAAATTTTCCCAAGCCATAACATCAACGCCTCTATTTCCTAAAAGTGACCAGAGTGCTGCCTCTAAAGCCCCGGTGTTTGAACCTGTCATTACACCCACTAAGTAATCCTCGGGTAGTTGAAGAATTTTTTTTGATTTAACAATTACTTCGTTTAATTTTTCTTTACATACTTTATGCCTATGGGATCTTCCTATTGGAGTATTCTTTAAAACATCAATAGTCCAGCCAGGTCTTTTAGAGCACGGTCCGCTTGAAAAGTTTGGATTATCAGGTTTTACGCTAGGTTTTTCCATAAAAGTAGTCCTGTATATATTTCTTTTTAAAAAATTATATCACTATTTTTTTTATATATATTATTTATTAATAAAAAAGATTAATTCTTAATTTTAAATTATTCAAAATCATAAGCAACAAGGCCATCTAAAGGTTTTGGATCAAACCAAGTTGATTTAGGTGGCATGTTTAATTTTTTATCAGCAAAGTTTATTACATTTTGCATTTGAGTTGCAAATAAAGCAAAACCAACTTTAGCTTCTCCCGAGTCTACTTTTTTTTCAATTCCTTCCAGTCCATGAAAGCCTGCTAAAAAATCAATTCTATTATCATATCTAGGGTCTCCAATACCTAATGTAGGTTCAAGCAAATAATAGTGTAATAAGTTTATATCTAAATTAATTATATGAAATAAATTTTGATGAGGTTTTTCTTTGAGTTCCAAAGAGTACCATTGCTTTTCTATATACATTCCAAATATTTGAGATCTTTGGGGTTTATATGACGAATTTTGTTTTTCTACTTTAAATTTTTTTTTTATCTCCTTAATAAAATCTGAAACTGAATATCCATATAAATCTTTTATAAGTCTATTATAATCAAGTATTCGTGCTTGGCTTGTAGGAAAAATTGCTATCATAAAATAATTATATAATTCTTTTCCATTATGCTCGTGATTTTTATGTTGTTTAAATTTTGAGAGTTTTAATAATGCATCCATTCTATGATGCCCATCTGCAATATAAATTCTGTTAATAGAATTGAACAAATCAGATATTTTTAAAACTTTATTTTCATCATCTACAATCCACATCTCATGCTTACTTCCATCCATTCCGTCGAAGGAATATTCTGGCAAATTAACAATTTCTTTTTCTATTAAATTGTTCAATTGTTTATTATCAGGATAAACAGCATAAATAGGTCCTATTTGTGCATTTAAATTATCCATTTGTTTCATTCTTTTTTGAGATCTTTCAAAAAAAATTTCTTCATGACCTCTAATATGTAAATTATCATATGCATTTAGTTCAGCAGTGCCAACTATTCCAACTTGTGAATGTTCTCCTGTAGATATTTTATAAATATAGAATGAATTTTTTTTATCTTTAATTAAAATTGATTTTTTTTTCATTAATTCAAATTGTTCTTTAGATTTAATATTATTTTGTGCACCAAAAACATTTAAATAACTCCAAGAATTATTATTTTTATGATCTAAAACAGAATCTTTGGATAAATGATCAGTACTTGAGACAGCTACTGATGAGGCATTTTCTTTTGTTGGTCTCAAACCTTTAAATGGATTTATAAAATACATGCAGTTATTTAATTAATAGATCAAAATAGAACAACTCTATTTTTTAGATATAATTTCTACTAATATTGATTAATTTATTTTTTATGCAATTTTAGGCAGTTTTTCCAAAGCTTTATTTGCGTCAGCTTCATTATATTTATCATCTGAAAGCTTATTATTAAAATAATCACCATATGCTTGCATATCAAAATGTCCGTGTCCACATAGGTTGAAAAGAATAGTTTTCTTTTCGCCATTTTTTTTACACTCAAGTGCAGCATCTATCGCACCTTTAACTGCGTGAGTTGCCTCAGGTGCTGGTACAATACCTTCGGCATTTGCAAATTTTACACCTGCTTCAAAACATTCTTTTTGACCAAATGCTTTCGGCTCAATAACTCCTATGTCTGTTAAATGACTAACTAATGGCGCCATGCCATGATATCTTAAACCACCTGAATGAGTTGATGGTGGCATAAATTGAGATCCTAAAGTATGCATTTTAACTAATGGTGTTCTCATACCTGTGTCTCCAAAATCATATACAAATTTACCTTTGGTTAAAGTCGGGCAAGATTTTGGCTCACAAGCAATTACCTTTACATCTTTTTTTTCTCTAAATTTTTTTCCAAGAAATGGAAATACTAAACCAGAAAAATTACTTCCACCTCCAGTACATCCTACCAATATATCTGGATAATCATCTGCCATTTCCATTTGCATTATTGCTTCATTTCCAACAATTGTTTGATGCATCAATACGTGATTTAAAACACTTCCAAGAGAATATTTCGTATGATCATCTTGTGCAGCCATTTCTACTGCTTCAGATATAGCTATACCTAAACTTCCAGTGTTATTTGGATCTTTCTCTAATATTGCTTTTCCTGTTGGAGTTCTATTCGACGGACTTGCAAAACAATTTGCTCCAAAAGTTTGCATAATCATTTTTCTATATGGTTTTTGTTCATAACTTACTTTAACCATATACACATCTAATTCTATTTTAAAAATTGAGCATGCAAATGCTAGAGAACTTCCCCATTGTCCTGCACCTGTTTCAGTTGTAATTTTTTTTGTACCTTCTTCTTTATTAAAAAAAGCTTGAGCCACTGCAGTATTTGGTTTGTGGCTTCCTGTTGGACTTACACCTTCATATTTATAATAAATTTTAGCACCTGTATCTAATGCTTTTTCTAATTTTCTTGCTCTATATAATGGTGAAGGTCTCCATTGTTTATAAATTTCTCTAACTGGTTCTGGTATTTCAATTTCTCTGTCTTGTGAAACTTCTTGCCCAATAAGAGCCATTGGAAATAATGGAGCTAAATCATCTGGTCCTATTGGTTTAAGTGTACCAGGATGAAGAACTGGTGAAAGTGGTTTTGGAAGATCTGCAGCAATATTATACCAAGTTTTTGGCATTTTACTCTCTTCAAGAAAATATTTAATTCTGTCAGACATATTTATAAGAGTATTTTCTTAACTTATTTAATAAATTGCAAGCTTTAATTAAGACCTAAAAACCTTTTTGTTATAACTTAATTTATTGTAATTCTATGCATTATTCTATTTCCTTTGAAAGGGGTTGCTTGATGTAACATTGATCTATTATCCCAAATTGCTAATTGATTTTTTTCCCATTCTAAAGAATAACGAAATTTCTTTTTAATTTGATGTTTAAATAAAAACTTTTTTAATTTTGACTCTTCTAATTTATTCAAATTTTTGAATTTTATAAAATGACCTGGACTACAAAAAATGCTAAATTTTTTATTAATTTTTTTTATTATTTTATGTTTAGAAATTAATTCATTCTTTTGTTTACCTTTTTCTTTTTGTCTTTCATGTGTTGTGACTGATATCGGTCCTTCAGACGAATAAATTGCTTTTAAATTCTTCAATTTTTTTTTTATATTCTCAGGTAGATTTTTGTAAGCTAAATATTGTGAGGCGAAATCTGTATTTGCTTGACCTTTTTTTGGTACTAATTTGGATAACAGCATAGTAAATCTAGGTGGATTTTTTGTATAGATTGAATCAGTGTGAAACTGTTCTCCAAAACTTGGTCCTTTATCTGATGATTTTCTTTCAACAACTGTTATTTTATCATACTTAGAACTTAAACCTTTTAATCTTGGGTAATCAGCAAGTATTCCTAATTTTTTAGCAAATTTTAAATAATTTTCTGAAGACAAATTTTGATTTCTAAAATAAACCATTCCAAAATCATTTAGAGCAGATTTAATTTTCTTTATCTCATTCTTTTTTAAATTATTAATTTTACATATTATTTCAGCTGCAATTTTATTTTTTTTGGGAATTACTTTAATCATGACTTTTTATCTTCTCCAAACAATCGGAAACCAGTCGGTCCGCAAAGTATCTCCGGTCTTTAAATTAATACCAGTAAATGGAGGAGATGTTTCACCACCACGATCTATATAACGCACATCATCACCTAGGAAACGTACTGAAAAAGCACGCCGTCTAATTTGAGAATTATTTCCAGATGCTCCATGAACTATCTTAAAATTAAATAAAACTGCATCACCTAATTTAAGATCAGGTATCATTATTTTGTCATCTAATTTCTCAATACTAGGCATTTCCATAAAAGCAGTTTTATTTTTATACCAAGGTTTATCATTTGACCATTTTGTAGGCTGAATAAGTTTGGGCCACTTATGAGAACCTAATATTAATTTTAAAGTATTTTCTTTATTTACTTCATCTAGTGGTATCCAATAACTTCCTGTATCTTCTCCATCAACACAATAGTATGGCATATCTTGGTGCCACGGTGTTGGTTTACTGGTGCTAGGGTCTTTAACAAAAATATGATCATGAAATACTTGTATTGAATTTGAACTAGTCGCCTCAGCAATAATTTGTGCAGCCGGTGATTCATTTATAAATTTTTTAAATTCTGAAATTCGATACCAATTACAATAATCTTCAAAAAATCTACCATTTTCATTAATGCTTGTGTTTTCACGAGCATGTGGTCCTGGATTTTTTAAAACTTTCTCAAAACCCTCTCTTAGAATATTTATCCATGGTTTGAATATATCTTTAATTATTATTGCTCCATCATCCTTAAAATTTTTAATTTGATCAGTAGTTAAAATCATTTTAAATCATCAATATTTGAAATATTTTTTAGTGAATTATTAAACTCTTCTAAATTTTCTCTTTTAGATACTATGATTACCGAAAGTAATAAAATAAAAACTAATAATACTGGTATCAGCGTGATTAGTGTTATGTTTTGATGAATTAAAAAAAAATAAATTAGTAAAAACAAAATAGCTCTAATTAGAACGTTTATTTTAAAAACACCAATAATAGATAGTGAATGTATAAGTAGGTTTTTAAAGCTCATTTTAGAGGGACCAAAATACCTTTCTCCTCTTTCTGATGGAATTGTTGCCCTATCTTTTGAAACTTTTGCAAGAGCACCTGAAAAACTACTCCAAGTTGCTTTTTCATTGATCATTTTCTCAACAGTTAATTTTGGTAAACAAGTGTAGTTACCATATTTTATAGATTGTCCTGTAAATAGAGAAGTGATTAATTTGTGAGTGAAATAACAAAATCTAAAAAAAATTCCCTCTGATCTTTTAATTCTCTCACCAACAATTGGTTTATCAGGGTAATAATTTAAATTTTCTACAAGCTGTTTTATTTCTTCTGGCCTATCTTCTCCATCTCCATCCATCGGAATTACATAATCAAATTCCTCATTTTCAAAGATATACTTTAATCCAACTGCATTGCATCTTGCATGACCTCGGTTATCTTTCATATTAATTATTTTTATTAATTTTAAATTATCTAAATTAATAGATAATTTTTGCCTAGATTCTGAAGATGCATCATTTACAATAATTACTGAAAACTCATGGCTTAAGGTAGAAACTTTAGAGTTAATATTTTCTAAAAGTTTAAAAACTGATTGCCAGTCATTATAAACTGGTATTAATATTTTTATCTTCATTAGCTAGTAGAGCTTATTAATCTTAACAAAGACGCAATTATCCCAACACCTGAAAACTCAATTACTGCAATAATTGCTATAATCAATAAAAGTTTTTTCCATTTATCGCTTATATTCATATTATTATTTTAATCATTTCTATACATTACAAAACATTGGTATCCATTTTTAGTTTCAGAAGTGATCTTAACTGCTTTAAAAATTGGTTCAAAGGAATTTTTACAATCTACTTTAGGATGGTTTACTAAAATAAAACCACCTTTTAAAGTTAAGGTATTTTTTGAAACATCGTACCATTTTGGCCTAGGCTTTAGATAATACACTAAATTGCCACCTGCCCACTCATCACCTACAACCGACTCTATATTTTCATCTGTATATTTTTTCCACTCTAATTCCATTATTTGAGCAATAGCTCGTCCTTCATAATCTGTTCTCTTATCAGTTTGAGTAATCGAAACATAAGCATAAGCAAAAGGAGAAAAAATAAATAAAATTAAAAAGGCCGCAGTAAAGCTTTTTAGTTTATATAAACTAATTTGAGACTGAAAAATATAAATTAATAAAACTCCAAAGAATAAATAAAAAGGTGTCATCCACATTGTTCTAATTTTAACACCCATAATCATAGATGTTAAAAATATTAAAGCTATTGGAATGATATTTATTGATAGCAAAAATAAAAGTTTATTATCTTTGAAGCTAAATTTGCTTTTTAGTTTATTAATTAAAAATATAACCATTAAAAAGAAAGGTATTAATATTCCAATTTGTTTTCCTAAAAATATTAATGGATGAATTATATGATTTAGGAAATTTTGATTACCAGTTCCAGTTCTATGAAGACCATAAGTAATTGTAATATATTCATTTTCAACTAACCAAATTAAATGTGGAGTAATAATTAAAAGAAAAGGGATTAATGAAATAAAGCATCTAAAATTAATTTTTTTCTTATAAATCATATAAAGAAAAAATACATCTAAGGAAAAAAGTAAATAAACAAATAAATAATGTGATAAGACACCACAGGCTGCAAATATTCCAAATAATAACCAATCAGTATACTTATTAGTTTTAAAACTTTTCCAACAATAAAATACCGTTAATGCCCAAAAAGGTAATTCACAGACATAAACATTAAATTCTGGAGTTGTAAAATTATAAAAGTAAATTCCTTCTAATAATAAAATTGATAATAAACAAAAAAATTTATTTTTAAAAAAATCTTCTGCAAGTTTAAATATAACAAAAAAAGAAATAATTATACAAATCTGACTTAATAAATAATAAGCCCAGTCTTGTGAGCCAAAAATTTGGTAAAAAATTTCAACCAAGAACGCACTCATTGGGGGATGTTTGTTAAAACCCCAATCTAAGTTACTTCCCCAAGCTAAAGCTTCGATTGTATCTAGAGGTAAATTATTATTCGTAAAGGTCGGAATTAGTGTCCAAATAACTAAATGTATTGCTGAAAAAATGTAAAAAAAATTTAATATTTTGTTTTTATTTGTAGCCATTTTACTTAATTTATACAATTAATGGTTTCTTGACACCTATTTATTCATGAATATATTCGGCTCGTTTAAAATTTGAATATGGTTAAAATCTCTAAAACCTACATACCAAAAGAAAAAGAAAAATATATGTGTGCAAAACACTTAGCTTTTTTTAAAAAAAAATTAACTGACTGGAAAATTGACTTGATAAAAACAAATAATGAAGCTCTTTATAATAGTTCTATGGATGACAACAGCACATCTGCAGATATTGTAGATCAAGCAAGCTCCTATACTGAAAAAAATGTTGAGATGAGAGCTATTAATAGACAAATTAAATTAATTTCAAAAATTGATTCTGCTTTAAAAAAAATAAAAGATGGAACTTATGGTTTTTGTGAGGAAACTGGAGATCCAATTGGTTTAAAGAGATTAATGGCAAGACCCGTAGCAACACTTTCTATTGAAGCTCAGGAAAAACACGAAAAAGAAGAAAAGGTTTTTGCTGATGATTAAGGCAAAGGGATTTTTGATTCCTTGTTCATAAAATTATAACCTTTTATTACAGCTTTCCTCTCTGCTATTTCTATATACCATCTAGTAAGATTTTTATAATTCTTCAATCCTATTCCATGCCAATCATGCCTAGCAATCCATGGCCAAGTAGCAATATCGGCAATTGAATATTTTTCACCCGCTAAATATTTTGATTGTTCTAATCTTTCATCTAAATCTTTATAGATAGATCTTGTAATTTTAAAATACCTTTCCTCTCCAAATTTACTTTTTCCTGGATTATAATGGTGAAATTGATGATGCTGACCAATTATAGGGCCTACATATCCCATTTGAGCCATCAACCATTGATTAATTTTTAGTCTGTCTTCGTTTTCATAAAATTTATTACTTTTTTCACCTAGATAAATTAATATTGCTCCAGATTCAAAAATAGCTTCTTTGTTATTACTATGATCTACTATCACTGGTATTTTGCTGAATGGACTTATTTTTCTAAATTCAGGATTAAATTGCTCGTTCTCTAAAATATTTACTTTAGTTACTTTATAATTAAAATTAATTTCTTCTAACATAATACTAATTTTTTTACCGTTAGGAGTATCTGCCGCAAATAATTCAATCACTCTTTAACGCCAAGTCTATTTTTAATTGATTTTGAAGATGTGGTAAATTCAAACCTATACTTTTCATTGGGCCTAGCTAATTTAAAGCATGCTCTTGCAGCTAATGCTCCTTCGTGAAAACCTGACAAGATTAATTTCAATTTTCCAGGGTAAGTACATATATCTCCAACTGCATAAATACCTTTTTGATTAGTTTCAAACTTTTCTGTATCAACAGTAATTGTTTTTTTATCAATATTTAATCCCCAATTAGCTATAGGTCCAAGTTGCATTATTAATCCAAAAAAACCTAAAACATGATCTGTTTTTAAGTTTTTTGTCTCTTTATTATCATGTTGAATTTCAATACTTTCCAAACTCTCTTTACCACTTACACTTTTAAGTTGATATTTTGTAAATAGATTTATTTTATTACTTTTTACCAATTCATTCATTTTATCTACTGTTGCTTGAGCTCCTCTAAATTCATCTCTTCTGTGAATTAAATTTACTTTTGAGTCTTTTGATAATTCAATTGCCCAATCTAAAGCACTATCACCACCTCCAAAAATTGATACCGTTTTTCCTTTAAAAACAGTTTTATCTTTTATTGAATAAAATATTGATTTATTTTCAAATTTTTCACATTCTTTAGGGCTAAACTTTCTTGGTTCGAATGATCCAACTCCACCAGCAATAATTATATTTGGTGTATAGAATTCCGTTCCTTTATTAGTTTTTACTTGCCAATTATCATTATCTTTTTTTACTTCATCTACTCTCTCACTTAAATGAAATCTAATATCAAATGGTTTTAATTGTTTAATTAAGTTTTTTGTTAATTCTTCTCCAGTGCATTCTGGAACTGCTGGGATATCATAAATAGGTTTATCAGGATAAAGTTCAATACATTGTCCACCAATTTTATCAAGGTTATCAACTATCTCACAATTAAGGCCAATAAGTTTTAATTGATGAGCTGTAAATAATCCAGTTGGTCCTGCTCCAATAATTAATGCATCTGTTTTTATCATCAAACTTGTTTCTCTGGTAAATTAACTATTAATCCGTCAAGATCATCTGTGACCATTATTTGACAACTCAGCCTACTATTTTTTTTAGGTTCAAATGCCATATCAAGCATATCTTCTTCTCCATCTTCTTTTTTTGGTAATTTATTAAACCATTCTTCTTTGACATAAACGTGGCATGTTGCACACGCCATTGACCCACCACAATCAGCATCTATTCCTGGTATATTATTTTGGACTGCACCTTCCATTACGCTTAAACCATTCGAGACGTCAATTGTATGAGATTTACCTTGGTGTTCTATGTAAGTAATCTTTGGCATTATTAATATATAAGGATAAAAAAAAATAGGGCAAGTATGCTTAACATACTCGCCCTATTAAATATTACTTAGATGTTTACTTTCTTGCGCCTTGTCCACTCATTGCAGCAGCCCAGATAATTAGACCAAATGCAATTTTGTTGATAAAGTCAGCTAAGTTGTAAATCACGTTTAGTGATTCTGCATCTACTCCACCTGTTAAGTAACCAAATACATAACCTAATGGGTAAATTGCCCAACCTACAGTAACAATCATTCTTAATGCGCTGAATGCAGTTGAAAGTGCTTTGTTACCACTTTTAGCTGCTGCTTTTCCAGCCTCACCAGAGAAGATTTCATATAATACATAAATCCATCCAGCCATACCAATGATAAAGCCAAGCATTGCATTAATGTATCCTGCTTCTCCTAGGTAACCACCAACAAGCATTACCGTGGAACCAATTAACAGTCTCCAGAAAATACCAGATGGTACTTTTCTTACCGCTGCTAAGATTAAGTAAAACTCTACCATCTGTAATGGTACAGTGATTAACCAATCAATATATCTATAAACAGTTGGTGAATCTCCAGTTTGAACCCATACACCTCTCATGTACATATAGTGAATGAATGCAATACCAGTGATTAAACCTGCTACTGTTACTGACGTTCTCCAGCCAGCAGCTACCGAACCTCTCTCCATAAAGAAGAAAGCTGTAGCAGCTAACATACCCATTGAAATTATCCAAAACGAAATTCCAACAAAGTCATCAGAAGCCAATAGAACTGTTTCTGCGTTTGCTGCACCTGAAAAGCCCACAAGAGCTAAAGTTGCAAGAGCAAACAATTTAAGTTTTTTCATAAAAAACTCCCTCTCAGTTGTTTTTTTTAGTTTAAATTTAAACTAAGCGTCTATCCGCAAAAGACACAAAGTATGGTGCTAAATAACAAATTAATTTAGGTAATTGAAGAGTTTTTTTACCTTTATTTGTATTGATTTTATTAACTTTTTAAAATTAAATACAACTCAAGACTTAATTTTGCAAAAAAAACAAATCAGATAAAAAATATAATGAAATCAGATTTTGACAAAATTTATAATGAATCGATAAAAAATCCTGAAGAATTTTGGAAAAAAATTGCTGAAGATATCTTTTGGTTTAAAAAACCATCAAAAATATTAAACAAATCTAATGCTCCATTCTACAGATGGTACGAGGATGGAGTTACAAATACATGTTATAATGCTTTGGACATTCATATTGATAATGGTAGAGGAGAGAAAACTGCTTTAATTTACGATAGTCCTATAACAGGTAATAAAAAAAAATTTTCTTTTAAAGAATTAACAGAAAAAGTTTCAAAATTTGCTGGAGTGTTAAAAAACCAAGGTGTAAAAAAAGGAGATAGAGTCATAATCTATATGCCAATGATACCCGAGGCAGTTATTGGTATGCTCGCTTGTGGAAGAATTGGTGCAATTCATTCAGTAGTTTTTGGCGGTTTTGCTTCTAATGAACTAGCAAGTAGAATAGACGATAGTAAAGCAAAAGTTTTACTTACAGCATCTTGTGGTTTTGAGCCTGGAAGAACAGTTCAATATAAACCTCTTGTTGACGAAGCTTTAAAGCTAGCATCTCACAAAATTGAAAAAATAATTTTATATCAAAGACCAAATAATGAAGTCAAACTAAATCCAGCTAATGAAATTAGTTGGGATGAGTCATTATCTAACGCAAAAAATGTAGATTGTGTTGAAATGAACTCAAATGAATTTGCTTACATTTTATATACATCGGGAACAACTGGAATTCCAAAAGGAATTGTGAGAGATATCGGGGGTCACATCGCTGCTCTTAAATGGACAATGAAAAATATTTATAATATTGATAAGGATGATGTCTGGTGGTCAGCAAGCGATATTGGATGGATTGTTGGTCACTCTTATATTGTTTACGCACCATTATTTAAAGGATGCACAACTGTATTGTTCGAAGGTAAACCAGTTGGAACTCCAGATGCTGGTGCTTTTTGGAAAATAATATCTGACTACAAAGTAAAATCATTGTTTACTGCTCCAACAGCTTTTAGGGCGATAAAAAAAGAAGACCCCGAAGGTAAATTTTTTTCTAAGTATGATCTAGGCTCATTTGAAAGTTTATTTCTTGCGGGAGAAAGAGCAGATCCAGATACTATTAAGTGGGCAGAATCTCTATTGAACGTTCCTGTAATTGATCATTGGTGGCAAACTGAAACTAGTTGGGCAATAAGTTCTAATTGTACTGGTATAGAAATGATGAAAACAAAGTATGGGTCAGCTTGTAAGGCTGTTCCAGGTTATAATGTTAAAGTAATTAAACCAGACCAAAGTATTGCAAAGCCAAATGAAATGGGTGACATAGTTGTTAAACTTCCATTGCCGCCAGGAACATTTCCTACTTTATGGAATGCTGATGAAAGATATAAAAAAACATATATGACAAACTACGATGGATATTATCAAACCTATGATGCAGGCCATATAGATGAAGATGGATATATTTGGATAATGTCCAGAACTGATGATATCATTAATGTTGCAGGTCATAGACTGTCAACTGGAGCAATAGAAGAAGTTTTATCAGAACATCAATCTGTTGCAGAATGTGCAGTTATTGGAATTGCTGACAAACTAAAAGGACAGTTACCAATTGGTTTAATAGCTCTAAAAGCTGGAGTTCAAAAGGATAATGAAACAATATCAAAAGAATGTATTCAAATGGTAAGAGATAAAGTTGGACCGGTTGCTGCTTTTAAAACTGCAATAGTTGTTAAAAGATTACCTAAAACAAGATCAGGAAAAATTTTAAGAGGGACGGTTAGAAAAATAGCTGATAAAGAAGATTATAAAATGCCAGCAACAATTGATGATCCTGCTATTTTAGATGAAATAAAACAAGATTTAATAAAAAGTAATATTTTAAAGTAATGGCTAAAGCATATTTTTTTATGTTTGTTGCAATTTTTTGTGAAGTAGCAGGTACATTGTTGCTACCATCTACTCAAAATTTTACAAAAATAATTCCTACTGTTATAGCGGCTACTTGTTATTTGACTGCATTATATTGTCTTACTCACGTATTACATAAAATTCCCATTGCTATAGTTTATGCAACTTGGAGTGGATTAGGAATATTTACAATTGCAATATTTGGATACTTCTTTTTTAAACAAATTCTTAGTTGGCAAGCAGTTTTAGGATTATTTCTAATTGTTATAGGTGTTATTTTGGTGAATAGTTTTTCTTCTAAAGTTATTTAAATTTCATTGGTTTTCCACCAGGTTCCCCAATTATTTTTCCATCTTTCATTTTAATTTCACCATTAATTATTGTTGCAACAGGGCTTCCTTTAAATTTGTAACCATCAAACGGAGACCAGCCACATTTACTTTCAATATTTGAATTTTTAATCTCAATTGTCTTATCCATGTCAATAATTGTGAGGTCAGCATCATATCCTTCTTTAATAAATCCTTTATTTTTAATTCCAAAAATCTTAACAGGGTTTTCGCAGACAAGATTTATCAATTGATAAAGAGATAATTTTCCATCATTTACATGATTTAACATCACTGGCATTAGAGTTTGGACACCTGGCATACCAGATGGCGAATTTGGATATTCTTTTTCTTTATTTGATTTTAAATGTGGAGCATGATCAGATCCAATTGTATCATTATAATTATTTCTTACTCCATACCATAATCTATCATAATGAGATTTATCTCTTAAAGGTGGGTTCATTTGGGCATAGGTTCCAAGATTGTTGTAACAATCTGGAGCATATAAAGTTAAGTGCTGTGGAGTAATTTCAAATGTAATATTTCCTTTGTGTTGTGATAGAAAATCAATTTCTTCTTTTGTTGTAACATGAAGAATATGTGCTTTTTTATTATATTTTTCGGCAATCCTTACAATTTTTCTAGTGGAAGACATTGCGCACTCTACACTTCTCCAAACTGGATGGGTATGAACATCTCCTTTTTTAATTAATTTTTTATTAACATTTAAAATTGCTTCATCTTCTGAGTGAACAGCAACAACTTTCGAACTACTTTGAAAAACTTTTTCAATATCTGCTTCATCCGCAACTAATAAATTTCCAGTTGATGATCCAGCAAAAAGTTTAATTCCACAACAACCTTCTAAATCTTTTAAATCAGATAAATCACTCAAATTATTTGCTGTTGCACCAAAATAAAATCCATAATTGCAATACATTCTATTTTTGGCTAGATCTAATTTTTTTTGAAATTCTAAGAAGTTAGACGTTGGTGGATTAGTATTTGGCATTTCAAATACACCAGTAATTCCTCCAATAATCGCTGCTCTACTTCCTGAGTGAAGATCTTCTGTATCAGTTGATCCAGGTTCCCTAAAATGAGTTTGTGTATCAATACATCCTGGTAAAACTATTTGACCTTCTGCATTAAAAATTTCTTTTGTTTCTTCTGAAATTTGACCAATATGATGAATTTTTCCATCTTTAATAGAAAGATCTACATTTTTTAATTCACTATTAATATAACATTGTCCATTTTTTATTATTAGATCTAACATTTTCAAGAAAAGTAACTATATTATAAATTACTTATTTTCAATTATGAATAAAAAAAAAGTTTTTATATTAGAGGATCGTGGAATTTTATTTATTCAAGGTAAAGATGTTAAAGAATTTTTACAGAATTTAATAACAAATGATATTAATAAAGTTAATGAAACTAATAGTTGTTTTGCATCTATTCTAACCCCTCAAGGAAAATATCTTTTTGATTTTCTAATTGTAAAACATAAAACTGGATATTTTCTAGAGTGTGAAAAAATACAAGTTGAAAATCTTTATAAACAATTAGATCTCTATAAACTTAGATCTAAAGTTGAAATACTTAATTTAAGTAATGAATTTGTAGTAGCTGCTTTTAGTAATGAAAAATTTTTAGAATTTGAAGGTGCTAAAAACTTACCTGGATTTACAATAAAATTTAGAGAAGACCCTATATTTTTAGATCCTAGAAAAAAAGAATTAGGAGCGAGAATAATAATAAATTTAGAAAAACTATATTTATCTTTAAAAAAATTAAATTTGTCAGCCTCTAACGTCGACGAGTACTATAAATTTAGTTATGAGACTGGAATTGCTCAAAAAGATACTGATCAACTGAAAGGTAGAATATTTGGAATAGAGTGTAATTTTGAAGAATTAAATGGAATAGATTTTAAGAAAGGT
>CACOED010000014.1 GCA_902626245.1 uncultured Pelagibacteraceae bacterium
CTCATGTTTTGATAAACATATTTTTTTTAATATCAAATATTTTATCACATTTAGAAAGTGCAGACATTTTATGAGAAATAAAAATTATTGTTTTATCTTTACTTATTGAAAATACGTCATCAATAAATTTTTCCTCTGTATCTTTATCAAGCGAACTAGTTGACTCATCAAATATTAATAATTCTGGATCTCTATATAATGCTCTAGCAACTCCTATTCTTTGCTTTTGACCAACAGAAAAATTTCTACCATTTTCCTCTACAACAGTATCAAAACCTTTTTCTAAATTATCTGTGAATTTTAATATTTGCGCAGCTTTTGAGGCTTCTAAAAGTTTTTCACTTGAAATTTCTTCATCTTTTATTCCTATTGCAATATTTTTTTTTAATTTATCTTCAATTAAAAATACTTCTTGAGGAACATACCCTATATTAGCAATTGATTGATTTTTTTCTGGTAATAATTCGTTACTATTAACATATATTTTGCCCTCTGTTGGTTTCAAAAGCCCCATAATTATATTTATTAAAGTTGATTTTCCAATTCCTGACTCACCAACCAAACCAATTTTATCACCCTTTTGTATTTTTAAATTTAATTTATTAATTATATTGAGGCCCTCTTTTTTGTATTTAAATGAAATGTTGTTAAGTTCAATTTTATCCTTAAGATTAATAAACTCTTGTTTTTTATTTTTAATAATTATTCTTTTCTCTTTTAATTTATTTAATTCTGAAAATACTAGATCAAAAGATGGTTGGATTGACTTAAGGTTAGCTAATGAATTAGTCAAAACATTAAATAAAGGTACCATTCTCAATGCTGAAACAACAACTAATGAAAGAAAAGGTAATATATTTAAAGCATTATTATCCTTTTGAAATTGAATATATATAATTGATACAATTAGTATTACTGCAGCTAATTCTAAAAAAAGTCGAGGTAAAGATACAATAAAATAATTTAAAAAAACATTTTTTTCAGTATTCTTAATTTTTTTTGAATAATTTTTATAAATAAAGTTATTTAAATTATAAATTTTAAGTTCTTTAAAAAGACCTAGAGCCTCATATACAATTCTTATTACATTAGATGATAAGCCTTGAATTAATTTACCTCTTTCGAAAAGTTTTTTTTTGTTAACAAAATAAAAAATAGAAGTAACTAAAGAAAATACTAAAAATAAAAAAATTGTTATTTCAGTATTGGAAAGAAACAATAAAAGAATAATAGCAATTAAAATTAAACTTTCTTTCAATAAATTTAAAAGATTTAATATATATATAGTAGTATTTCCAACATCTACGGAAAGGGTTCTTAGAATTACAGATGAACTCTTTTTAACTAAGCTTAAATAATCTTGATTTAAATATAAATTAAATAATTGTTTAGAGATATAAATCTTAATATTTTTTACGACTTGTCCTTGAAAAAAAATTATAAAAGCATGAAAAATATTTTTGAAAATAAATAAAAAAACTATGAATGTACACAAAAATTCTAATTGCTTCTCCTGTGACATGTTAAAAAGATAATTTTGTGTAAAATCAAAATTTAAATAAATTAAATTAAAATCTTTTTGGCCTAATATTGAACTTAATAAAATTGGTATTGAAGCCAAACTTACGATCTCTAAGAATGAGAGGATTATTAGAAAAAAACCTAAAAATAACAAAAAAATTAATTGTTTAAGGGCGAGATTTTCATAAAGATTTTTTATTTTATTCATTTAAATAATCAATTTTTAATTTTTTTATAAGTTGTGAAGATAGATTGGAAATATTTTTTGAAAAATTATTTTTTATTACAATATCTGGATTTTTAGGAAATTCAGGTTTTAAATCAACACCCCAGACAAATTTTTTTTGCTGATATGTCTTTTTTTTCTTTTGTTTTTTTATTAAATCTAATTTTGAGTTGATAAAAATTTCAACATAATTCTTGAATTTAATCCTATTTTTTTTTCTGATGGCATCTGATAAACCAACTACACACATTATTACATTTATATTCTGATCAGTAATTTTTTTACAAAAATTTGTATAATAATTTAAATATTTAATTCTACTTGCATAGTCGTATTGCTTTAAATCAAATATATTTCTTAAATCATCTCCACTAATAAAAATGGTCGGTCCAAAGTACTTTTTCACAAAAGAAAAAGTATTTTTTCCTATACTTGTTTTTCCAGATCCAGATAGACCTGTAATCCAAAACAATATTCCTTTTCCTTTTATAAACTTTTTTTTCATATTTTTTTAAAATTCGTTAGTGTCTACTCTTGGTAATTCAAATCGATTTTTATCAAGATTTTTTACGACACCGTATTTGTTTGCAAAACCATATTTAAAATTTAATTTTCTTAATATTTTAATTGTATCTTTGTTGTAAGAACCATAAGGATAACACATGGTTAATTGTTTTTCTTTAACTCCCAAATTTAATAAATTATTTTTTGATTTAAGAATATCATTATATTGTTCTTTATAATTTAAAAATTCAAGCCATTCATGATCTGAGCCATGGGAACCAAAACAAATATCATCACTTAACATTTCCTTAGCATTGTTAAAACTTAGATAAAAATTTTTTATCAATTTTTTAGGATCATTATCAATAGTTTTTAAAAAATAACTGTTTATAATTTTTTTTCTTATTTTTATTGGTAGCAAATATTGCAAAAAATTTCTAATAATATTTGTATAATTGTCATGCCATCTATGATCATAATCTTTTGATAATTTTTTTTGTAATTTAAGATAATAATCTACGTTTATAATCTTCCTTAAATCACTCTCAATTAATTTAAATAATTTTTTTCGGTCATTGAATTTGCTCAATATCAGTTGTAATTTATTTACATCTAAAAAATCTTTTTGTTTAAGAGTTTTTTCAGGTGCAAAAAAAATAGCTGGTATTTTATATTTCTTTAAAATTGGAAAAACTATTTCATAATGATCAATATAACCATCATCAAATGTTAGTAATGCATTTTCTTTTTTCAATTTTTTATGATTTAATAGTTCATTCAAAGATATAATTTTATAATTTTTTGAAATGAATTTAATCTGTTCTATAAAATCTTTTTTATCTAAAAAATTTAATGATTTAAATTTTGAGTATGACTTAGTTCTTACGTAGTGATATCCTATAATTTTTAAGTTCATCTATTTTGAAAAAAATTTTTTTTATTTAACTTGAATGGTTTTATTAAAATTGGCTTGATTGAAACTTTTGCTTTATTTTTTGTACCCAGATAAAATTTTTTAATTATTTTTTCTGTAAAATCAGATTTTTTAGTATATTTAGTTATGATATTTTTATAAGTACTTTGAGTGGTAGTTTTGTATTTTTTTAGGTAATTTTTATTTTTTAATACATGTCTCAATGAATGAATTGCTGATTTCACACTGGCCATAGTATAAATAAAAGGATTTTTGTGAAAATCTGCATTTGCGTGATAAAGAATGTCTCCTGAGTCCAATTTTTTGTTTAAAAAATGAATAGTGGCACCCACACAATTAACGTTATTTTCATACATTGCCCAAAAATTACAATCGGCACCTTTGTAATATGGCGCTATCCCCATATGGATATTGATAGCTTTTTTCTTAATTAGATAATTGGCTAAAAATCCTTTAATAAAACTACAACCGAAGACTATATAAATATCTGATTTAAGAAATTTTTTTATTTGATCTTTTTTAATTAAATTTAAATCTCCCATCTTCAAATTTAAAATATTTATTGTTTGTTTATTAGGTTTAAAATTTAAATAATTTTCACTAAAAATTTTTTTTTCTGCTAGCCTTACTTTTTCAAAGTAGTTAAAAAATGTTTTAGAAATTCTGTTATATTGATTATAATTTTTTCCTATCAAAAACGTATCAATTTCTTGAACTATATTTAATTCTGTGCAAAATCTAGATACATAATTACACAAATAATTGTGTCTTATCGAGTTACTGGTAAATATTGTTACTTTCATTTTAATTTTCTTATATTGAAAATAATTTTATTTAAAGGATCCACATCTTTGTCAGGTTTTAAATATTTATTATTAAAATTTTTTTGATTTATTTTATCTTTAATCAATTGATTGTTTATCTTTTTTATATCTATTTTTTTACAATTATCAATGTCTATCACTACGCCATTTGATTTATTAGGGTAGTTAGAAAGTTCTCTTGAAATATAACTTCCTAGCTTATTAGTATTAAAATAAATTATATCTTTATTTAATAAATAACCATAATGGACTACTGTTGAATTGAATAAACAAATTAGTTTAGCTTTATTAATTAGTTCAATAGATTGATTTTTGTAAACCTTATAATTTTTAAGATGAAATTTAGTTTTTTTTAATGAATATAATGGATGGATGGACACCAAAACTTTCAAATTATAAAAATTTGAAAGTTTTTTAAGAACAAATTTTACATTTCTGTAATGATTTTTAATAACTTTTTGATTAATCTTTTCACCATATTTTAGATTATCTTTATGTTTAATATTATAATCTATATACAAAATATATTCTTTTTTGATCTTAGATTTATT
The DNA here is from genome assembly GCA_902626245.1 of uncultured Pelagibacteraceae bacterium. Lineage (GTDB taxonomy): Bacteria > Pseudomonadota > Alphaproteobacteria > Pelagibacterales > Pelagibacteraceae > Pelagibacter. The sequence goes on from CACOED010000014.1 coordinate 4,561, forward strand.
TTTTTTAACTAAACTGAATGTTGAACTATTGACTAAGATATGTTTTTTATAAAAAGAAAAAATATTTTTTAAAATATTAAAATTTTTATTTTTTTTATATATTTGTAAATTAGTTAAAAACAAAATATCAACTTTTGGCAAAATACCCAATCCACAAAATATATTAATTAATTTAGATTCTATTTTTTTTATATAAAAAAAAAATTTTTTGAAAAAATTTGTATTACTGAAATTTCTTGTATAAGGTATAACATCAATATTCTGTACCTTAATTTGGGCTAAAGAAAAAACTTTTATCATTACAAAAATAAATAGATGATTTAAATCTTTTCCAAAATTATTTATTAAGATTTTATTCTTTTTTTTTGAGAAATATTTTATAAATTTAAATTTTGAGTTAAATGATATAAAATTACCTTTTAAAAATATTTTTTTTTTCAATTTTTTATTTGAAAATATTTTTAACGGATTTGTATCTATAAAAATTACTTCTCTATATTCATTCTGCAGTCTTTCAATTAAATTAATATGTGCATTATAGGTTGCATTAATTGAATCAAAATCTGTAAAAAAAAAAATATCCTTTTTCACAACAAAAACTCTACTAATTTAAAATCAAAGCTATTATCTATATCTATTGATCTCTCTTCTGGCATTACATAAACAGATGTTTTCTTTTGAAAAATAGTATTTGAATTAAGTAATGTTTTTCTGTCCCAAATATAAATTGATGCATTCATATCGTAAACTAATGGAGCAAATTGTCTTCCTGGTATTTTTCTCATTAATGACTTTACAGGTTTAATTTTTTTATTTTTAAATTCAACTGCATTAAAATATGGATTTCTTCTAGATACACATGCTGAAAACAAAGTGGAAGATTTTGTATCTTTGAATTGCTTAAGAGCATTATTAATATCTTTTATATTTCTAAGAGGAGCCGTTACATCTAAATCTACAATTAGGTCAAAATTTTTTTTATATTTCTTTTCCATTTCTTTTAAACAATGTCTTATTACTGGTATTTTTGGTGAATTATCTAAAGATAATCGCTTAGGTCTTTTTATGAAATCTTTAATTCCATATTTTTTTGAAATGCTCATTACTCTACTGCTCTCAGTAGAGACAACAATATTTTCAAATAATTTTGATTTCTTTGCATGATTAATTGTATAAGCAATCAATGGTATACCTTTAATTTTATTAATATTTTTATTTTTTAAACCCTTTGAGTTACCTCTTGCACAGATCGTGCACAAAATTTTTTTTTTCATTTTTTTTCTATTTTTTTAATAAATTTTAAAACCCTGAGTGAACTTTGGACGGTTGCTAAATTTTTTGTTTTTTTATTTAAAATATTTTTGTGCATATCTTCATATGTTCTATTTATTGAATAATTAAAAGATATTTTTCTTAATTTATTATTAATAAAATACTCAATTTTATTAGTAGTTAGTGAAGCTTTGAGCTGAAGTTTTGGACCTAAAATACTAATTTCTCTTTTATGAAATTTATTCAAATAAGATAGTTTCAAATTTATAATTTTTTTTTTTTTATACGTTCCAACAAAAGAAAAATAATCTTCAGTATTTATTTTAAGATTGCTAATTTTTTTTTTAATAAAGTTGATAATTTCAAAATTACCAATTAAATAATAAAGGTAATCTATTTCGTGACTTAAGTCTCTAACTACACCTCCATAGTTTTTTCTTTTTGCAGATGAACTCCTACTATAATGTATATTTCTCCGCCAATCTGGTAGATATGAACTGCATTCAATACTCATTTCCCAAAAATCATATTTTTTTATAAGATTTCTTATATAATTTATAACTGGATGCATTCTCAAATTATAACCTACAAAATATTTATTATTTTTAAGTTTAATATTTTTAAAAAAACCTAAAATTGGTTTTTCAATTAAAACTATTTTTTTCTTAAAGTTTTTTTCAATAAATTTTATATTTTTTATATGTTCATTTGTTGGCGTAGATATAATTATATAATCTGGGTTATAATGTATTATTTGTTTTTGACTTTTTAATTTATTGATTTTTTTTACTTTTGATTTTGTAACTACCGAGATTGAGGCAAATTTATTTAATTTTTTTATTGCATCATAGTGTTTTCTACCAATAGATCCAAAACCTAAAATTAATGCCTTTTTCATGCAAACTTGTTGTCATTGATATATTTTTGATAATGTCCAATTTGACCAACATCATGCCATAAATCTCCATCAATTAAATAAACCTTAATTTTTTTTTTTTTAATTTTACTAATATAAATTAATTGATTCATATCAAATATTTCATTTTTTTTTGGTATTATGTTGAGTATTCTTGGATTAAAAACATATACACCTGTATTTACTATGTAAGAGTTTTTTGGTTTTTCGAATATTTTTGTAAAATTCTGATTTTTGTTAACTTTTAAAACTCCATAAGGTATTGTTTCATTCTTAACAGCTGCAATGATTGTAATATCGTTTTTATTTTTAACATGAAATTGATAAATATCATTTAAATTTGCTTTCAAAATTGTATCGCAATTAGTTACAAAAAAATCTTTTTTCATCTTATTTTTTAAAAATTTTAGACTCCCCGCTGTTCCTAGTCTTTTGTTTTCTTTAAGGATTTTATATTTAATATTAATTTGTGATGATAATATTTTTAAGTATGGGTTTAGTAAATCTGACTTATAATTAATAGTAAAAATGAAGTTAGAAAGCCCAAACTTTTTGAATTGACTAATAACAATTTCAATCATTGTTTTGTTATTTATTGGGAGCATCGGTTTTGGAAATATATCTGTGAACGGTTTCATTCTAGTGCCTAAACCTCCTGCCATAATAACTGTTTTTATATAATTTTTATTTTCTTTTTTTGATTTGATTGAATAGAAATCAACTAACTTATTTTTTTTTAAAATCGGAATAATATTTATATTTTTTTCTAAACTTTTTTTTTCTAATTCCTCAATATTAAACTTTGAGTCTTGATATTTAATTATTTTTTTTGAATAAATTCCTTTAATTGTCTCATCAATTTTTTTTCCAGCAAATATAGCTCTTCTAATATCTCCATCTGTTAAAACTCCAAGAACATTGTATCTCTTATTTATAACAATCAAACTTCCTACACCATTTTGGTTAATTTGTTTCATAGATTGTTTAATTGTGTCTTCAGGCAAAATTACAATTTTTTCAAATTTTTTCATTTAGATAATGCTAAACCCTCCATCTACAATTAAATTGATGCCTGTAATGTAACTAGCTTCTTTGGAAGCTAAAAATAATACAGGTCCAGTTAAATCTTTTACATCTCCCATTCTATTTAATGGTGTTTTTGCAATATATCTTTTAACAAATTCATTTTTTTGATTATCAAAAATTCCTCCAGGACTTATACAATTTACTCTAATATTAAATTGTCCATAATATGCTGCCATAGATTTACAAGAGTTAATTACCCCTCCTTTTATAACTGGATAAGTTAAACTTTCTGACATATTTTTTATATTTTTATAAAGTTTTGGATCTTGGCCTAGTAAACCATAAATAGAAGCTAAATTTATTATAGATCCATTTTGAATTTTCTTTTTGATCATTTCGTCAGCAACAATTTTTGAGATCCAAATAAAAGAGTTTAAATGTAACTCAATATTTTTTGAAAAACTTTTAGCTTTAATTTGTTTATACGAATTTGTATTCCAATCACTTGTTTTTGGATAGCTTGCATTTACTAATATATTTGGGGAACCATATTTTGTAAAAGCGAATTTTAAACTTTTTTCCAATGAGTTTAAATCTAAATTATTTAGACTTACGTACTTAAAGTTCTTTGAATTAAATTTTTTTTTTAAATCAAAAACTATTACTCTGTTTTTTTTTTGTAAAAAAGCTTTTACTATACTTTTTCCTATTAAACCTAGACCACCAATAACATAAACTATATTTTTTTTTTTAATTAATTGTTTCATTATTAAATAAAGTTAATAACATTTATATTTTTTTTTATTAATATTTCTCTTGTTTTGTTTAAACCATTGCCTAAAAAATTAAACAAATTTGCAGTAACAACACCATTAACTCTTGAATTCTTAAATACTATATCAAAATGTTCTGGTTTTCCAGCGCCTCCCATTAATAAAATTGGATTTTCAATTTTTTTCAAATCATTTAGGACTTTTATATCTAGTCCGGTTCCGACTCCATCATGCTCAATAGAATTTATTATTATTTCTCCAACCAATTTAAGTATTTTTTCTTTTTTAAAAAATTCAGAAATAGTGGACGCTGGAGAACTTCCAGAATTGATATATATTGAGTTTTGTCCTTTATGATTTTTTTTATAATCTAAAAATATAGAAATTGACTGAGGTCCATATTCTTCAGATATTTTTTTTATGAGACCTATGTCATCATAATGACTACAAATACTTATTTTATCAGCACCATTTTCAAAATATAATTTAGCGTCTTCTTTTTTTTTTATACCTCCACCTAAAGTTAAGGGTATAAAAATTGTTTTTCTCAGTTCATTAATCATTTTAATAAAATTATTTTTACTTTTAATAGATACATTTTTATCTATATTTAAGCATACTAATTCATCTATAGATTTACATGTTTCATTAAAAGCAAAATTATTTTTTAACCAATTTAAATCGCCTACCTTTTGAAGACTAAAGTTTCTACTTAAATAAAAATTATTTTCTTTATAAAGAAGAGCAAAAATTATTCTTTTGAACATTTAATCTAAAATAAATTTTTTAAGAAAGATCAATCCTCTTTGACCACTCTTTTCTGGGTGAAACTGTGTACCAAATAAATTATCTTTTTTAAAAAAAGATACAAAATCATCTGAATATCTTGTTAAGCCTGTAACTATAGATTTATCTTTAATTTTTTTTAATCTAAATGAATGAATAAAATAATAATATCCTTCTAAATCTTTAAATTTATTATCATTAAACTTGACCATGTTAAAACCCATATGTGGTAAAGAAAAATTTTTTTTTTTTGAAAATTTTTCTATTTTTCCACTTACCAAATTTAATCCTTTCGCTCCTCTACCTTCGGTTGAAAATGATAATAAGAGTTGCATACCAACACAAATTCCTAATATTTTTTTTTTACCATTTATGAAGTCTTTAATAAATATATCCCATTTATTTTTTTTTATTATTTGAGCTGCTTTAGGAAAAAAACCATCTCCAGGAAGAATTAAATGTGAAAATTTATTTTTTTTAATTGGACTAGATATAACTTTATTTTTAATTTTCAGGTAATTTAACGCGTTCTTTACAGACGCAATATTTCCAAATCCATAATCAATTATACCAACAAAATTTTCTTTATTTAATTTATTTGAAATTTTCTTATCCATTTTCCTTTGCTATTTTTCTTAAACAATTGCTTATTTACCCACTTATTAATAAACTTTATAAAAGATTTTCTACTTATTTTATAATAAGCGCAGTAATCAGGGTATAATTTTTCAGGAACAACCCCATCGTATAATTTTACTAATTCAATAGCTTGATCTCTACTCATTGAACCTCTTCTTATATCAATTGATGAATCTTGGTTGCAACGTCCAAATCCAAACTTCAAGTACATTAAATATACGTGCAGCGCATAAAGTTTCTGATCATTTTGGGCAAAGTTTGTATAACTACCCTCATTAAGTGTCTTATTTTCAATTAATCCACAATATTTTTTTGCAACTAAGTAATTTTTATATGGGTCCCAATTTTCATAAAAACTATAATGAGTTAAAGTAATATTATTTTTTTTTATGTCTTTCTTGTTAGGTAATTCAAACCAGTAAGCTTCTTTTTTTGTTAATTTTGCTTTTTTTATTGCTCTTTCGTATCCTGCCTCTAGGTAATTTTTTTTTATATAGTCTATGCCGTATACTCCTTTGTCCTTATATTTTGCGTCTCCTCCATACTCAACTTCTCCATCTTCTGAATAAAAAATAAGACTAATATTAAATTTACATGCAATTTTTAAAATTACAGTGTGAATTGCAATAAGCCATCCATAATAAGGAAATCCCATTTCTTTTAATCCATACAAATTTAATTTTCTTAATCCTTCCTGATCAGGCGATACCAAAATATTATTGAAATTAGATTTAACAAATTCTCCTAGATTATTTCTGCCTAACTCAGTCTCCATCGCGGGCCTAACTGTTACTGTTAATGGATTCATTTTATATTTAGTTTTAAGTTGATGAGCTACATAAGATCCATCTTTACCTCCACTTACAGCTACAATACAATCAAATGGATTATAAGGTTTTTTAAACTTTTTACAAAGTTTCAGTAACTTTGATTTACGTAAATTCCAATTTAATTTTTTTTTTTCTTTACTCCATTGGCAGGCAGAACAAACTCCTTTATTGTTAAAAGTTACTCTCGGCCTAGTAGACATCACAAGGCATGATTTACAATAAAAAATTTTTTTTGTAGAATTATTAAACATCTTTGAAAACTTTAGTACCCATATTAATGAATGAATTGCTTTTAATTTTTACAGTTTGTTTTATTACAGTGTTGCTTCCTATAAAACATTTTTTTCCTACAGTTACAGTACTGTTAACTATTGCCCCAGTTGAGATTTGAGAATGATCACCAATTGTTACATCATGTTCTATAAGAGATTTTGTATTAATAATACAATTTCTTCCTATCACAACATTTGCGTTTAATAATACATCGTGCATTATTATTGTTCCTTCACCTACATTACAATATTTTGAAATATAAGATTTTTTTGATTTAAGGACTGGAAATTTTAATCCCAATTTTTTTGCTCTTAAAAACAATTTTTCTCTTAAACCTTGGTCCAATATTGATCCTAAAGAAATATGGCAGTTTAAATTTTTAAATTTCTTACAAATTTTAGGTAAATCTTCGTCTTTTCCTATTATCCTATAATTTAGTATTTTTTCACCTAACTTTTTTTGATTATCGATAAATCCTACTATTTTGTATGTTTTTGCATTTTCAATCACATCTATACATGATTTTGCATGTCCACCAGCGCCAATTAAAATAATTTTTTTCATTAAAAATTAAAACTACTTGGAAGATTTATTATTCTATTAATTAAATTTTCACTTTTTGAAAGATTCATTTTAGGAAATTTTTTTAAATGTTTTATTTTGCTCATCAGTTTCCATGCAGGTCTGGTGTGTATTCCACTCTTATTAGTAGTATTTAATATTTTATTCCTTAATTTATAATTATCTTCATTTAACAAAAATGTTTGTAACCAGTAATTACTTCTTGCACCTGGAGGTTCTTTAAAAATTCGACCGTACTTAACATCTCTAAATTTTTTTTTATAGATTTCATATATTTTTCTATGATTTTTTATAATAAATTTTGCTTTATCAATTTGAGAACATCCTAATGCTGCATTAATATTTGGCATTCTATAATTATAACCAATATCATAATAATCATATTTCCAAGTATGATCAATTTTTGAGTGGTTTGTTAAATTTCTAATCTTTTTTTCAATACTTTTCTGATTAGTTAAAATAGCTCCACCACCTCCAGATGTGATGGTTTTATTGCCATTAAAACTTAAAATTCCCATAATTCCAAATGTACCGACATGCTTATTCTTATAAAAAGAGCCTATACCCTCTGCTGCATCTTCTACACATTCTATTTTAAATTTTTTTGCTAAATTATTAATTTTATCCATTTCACATGGGTGTCCAAACGTATGCATAGGGATTATTGCTCTAATTGTTTTACCTGTTTTTTTATTAATTATTTTTCCCCCTTGAAATTTTCCTATTTGATTTAGGTAACGAGATAGTTTTAGCGTATCTACTCCCAATGTTTTTTCAGATACATCAATAAAATGTGGTGATCCTCCACAATAAATAATAGCATTTGCTGTAGAAATAAAATTAATTGCAGGAACTAAAACTTCATCATTGGAATTTATTTCAAGGTATTTTAGAGCTAAATGTAAAGCTGATGTTCCACTTGAGCATGAAATTACATATTTAGATTTTGTTAATTTCGAAATTTTTTTTTCAAATTTATTTGTATAGTTTCCCTTGCCAGCAACATGCTTATTTTTTAATGCTTTAGTGACAGTTAATAAATCTTTTCTATCAATAAATGGCTCATGTAGTTCTAAAGATTTATTTTTTTTTTTAATAGTTGAAAATACTTTTAAAAAAGATTTTTCTATTTTCATTAATTATATTTTCTAAAAACAGGTTTAATTGGAGGTCCTTTAAGATATCTTTTAATACCATGATTTAAAGCTTTGTTATAAATAAATAGGGATCTATCTACAGCATCTAAAGTTTTTGAGATAATTTTTTTATTTTTATGTCTGTAGGCTATTGAAATCCATGGCATTAATACACCATTTTTAATCATTTCTTGAACAAATAATGTTCTGAAAGACAAATTATTTTTTAAATTATTATCTAGACAAGAAAATACCGGAGAGCATGCTGGGCCTGAGATATAAAAGTTTTTAGACAAGCCATATTTTTTAGATAGAAGATTTATTGAGGAAGATATTTCAAAACCAGTTTTCCAATTAGTTTCTATAACTTTATTTTTTTTTATAAAATCTATTGTTTTAATAAATGCATTTAGAGGACCCATTTCCGCACCATGTGTTGTGGATAGCAAGAATACTCTTTCTTGATTTTTTTTTACTACGGACCCTAATTCCATTATTTCTTTTTTTCCACATACAGCCGATACGGAAAAACCATTTGCCATAGCTTTTCCAAATGTACTTAAATCTGGATTAAGTCCATAAAGTTCTTGTGCTCCACCTAAGTGCCATCTAAAACCAGTAATCATTTCATCTAATATAAATAAAATGTTATTTTCATTACATAATTGCTGCACTTCTTTTAAATAGTGAGAATTTTTATAGTAGTTTCTTTCACATCTAGACTGATTGCAACAACCTGTTTTATCATAATATTTTGGACATTGATCTGTTGCAGGTTCTAGAACTACACATGCAATTTGATTTTTGTACTTTTTAATTTTCGATTTCAAAGATTCTATATTGTTGTATTCGAAAGTATCAGTCAATTTCATAATATCATTGGGTATTCCTCTGCTTATTACCGTAGATCCTATAAACCAATCATCAAAAGAGAAAAAAGGATGATTTGAACATCTTAAAATAATTTTTTTTTTTGTATATGCTCTTGCTAATTTAACAGCTGCTGTAACTGATATAGAGCCATTTTTTCCAAATTTTACCATGTCTGCTTTTTTTATTGTTTTGATGAATTTCTTTGCTGCCTCTAACTCTATAAAAGAAGGTCTCGTTAAGTTATTTCCTTGTTTGATTCCTTTAAATGCGGCTTCATCAATTTCAGTTTCTGAATAACCTATATTTACAGACCTTAAGCCCATTCCAAAATCAATTAATTCTTTTTTCTTATGGTCACAAATTTTAACACCTTTGCCATATTTTAATATTTGTGGAGCATTCTTTGGAAATGTATCATGTCCTCTGCTATAGGTGTGTGCACCTCCTGGTATATATTTGAGAAGTTGCTTATTAAAATTAGACATTTTCCTTTGAAACAATATAATTTTCTAAAATCAAGTAATCTAGACCACACGTATAAAATGTCTTTATAGCATCCTCTGGGTCCATTACTATAGGTTGTCCGTTCAGATTAAATGAGGTGTTTACCAGTACTGGTACATTTGTAAGTTTATAAAATTCTTTTATTAAATCATAGAACTTTTTATTGTTTTTTGATTCAACTGTTTGAACTCTTGCGGTAGAATCTGAATGAGTAACTCCAGGTATAATCTTTCTCCATTTTTTTTTAACAACCACAGCTTTTTGCATATAATCAATTTTTTCTTTATTTCGTATTTGAAAGATCTCATGCGCATAATCAGATAAAACCGCAGGAGCAAAGGGTCTAAAACTTTCTCTATATTTTACTGCTGAATTAATTAAATCTTTAACTTTAGATGATCTTGGGTCTGCAAGTATTGATCTATTTCCAAGCGCTCTGTGCGTAAATTCCATTTTACCTTGGAACCAACCAACCAACTTACCATTTTTAATTAGCTTGGCAGTTTCCTTACATACATTTTGTGACAATTTATATTTTAACTTATATTTTTTAAAAGTGTTTAATATATCTTTATTAGAAAAACTTGGACCAAGATAACAATCGATGTTTTTATATTTTCTTATATTTTTTGACTTTGTTTTTTCATTATCAATCAATAATGTTGCGCCTACAGAAACGCCTAGATCGTCCGGCCATGGAGGAACAAAATTATTTTTATAAAATTTTAAATTATTTAATTTTCCATTAAATACACAATTCATTGCAGCGCCTCCTGCTATAACGATATTTTTAGATTTTCCATGTTGTTTTGTAATTTTTAAAAGGTGAATTACAATTTTTTCGAATGCCCTTTGTAATGATCCAGCAATTTCAAAATGTCTTTTTTCCATTTTTTCATTTTTTTTTCTTGGTTTTCCGAAAATAGATATGAATTTCTTATTATAAAATGCTGGTTTTTTATCAAATAAATAATAGTCAAAAAATGTAAGATCTAATTCAAATCCATCTTTTGTTAACTTATAAATTTTTGAAATTTTACTATCATAATTGTTTGACTTTGCAGAGAAAGATGCTAGCGCCATTGTTTTCCACTCATCTTTATCAGGAGCAAAACCAAGAAAATTTGTAAATGAGCCATAAAGCAGTCCTACAGAGTGTGGATATAAAACATAACCTTTTTTGTGAAGTTTTTTTCCATCAAAATATCCATATGAACATGCTTCTGTTTCCCCATGTCCATCTATGATTAAATAATCGCAGTTTTTAAATGGTGAAATAAAAGCTGCCGAAGCTGCATGACAATCATGATGATTTGCATAAATTATATTTGTATTGGAATAACTTAAGTTTATCCTGCTAGCAACATTTCCACCCTTAGCTTTCATTAAATTTGAAGGTACATGACTCAGCAATTGACCACGCCATACTATCTCACTATCCCATCTACTATTTGAAGTATGAATATTATGAGCTGGATTCCAGGGTATCACTATATGATCAATATCATCCCAGGTTAATTTATTTTGTTTTAAGCACCACTCCGCTGATTTTATTGGAAATTTTGTTGACCATTTTTGTTTACTAAATCTCTCTTCAGCTGACGCAGCTACCAATTTTCCGTCGACCATTAATGCTGATGATGATATGTGAGTCCAAGGATAAACTGATAAAATCTTCATTTAAGTTTAATTAAGTCGTCTTTATTATAATTTTTAATAGCTTTTTTATTTAGTAAACTTTTTGCTGTCATAGGATTTAAACCATTACCTGGTCTTTTACAATTAATATTTTCCAAAGTAAATTTTTCTCCTTTTTTTATTATTTTTTTTGCAAGTAAACTTTTTCTTGCTATCTTAATATTTTTTTTTTCGCATACTTGAATTTTTTTGACTCCTGATCCTCTCATATTTTCAAATTCTCTTATGGTGTTTATCATTTTTTTAAAATTATCAGGGTTTAAAGAAGCTAAATGATCTGGTCCAGGCAAAAGATTGTTTAATGTAAAATGTTTTTCTATTACCTTTGCTCCATATACTACGGCTGCGAGTGGAGCTGTTATACCCAGTGTATGATCAGAATAACCAACATTTAATTTAAAATCATTGATCATGTTCTTTACGCATAACAAGTTAGCATACTTATCTATTACTGGATAATCTGTTACACAATGTAAAATAATTATCCTTTTTTTAATTATTCTATGATTTTTTTTGCTTACAATATTGATTTTACCTTTGGTAAATGAAAATATTTTTTTTTTACATATTAAATTTATAGCATCAACAATCTCTTTATAGTTGCTCATCCCTGTGGAGAGTAAAATAAAGTTTTTTTTAATATCTAACTTTTTTAATAAAAAAAAATTTGTAATTTCTCCTGAGGGTACTTTAATAATTTTTTCTTTTAATTGATTGTTTAAGAAACTAACGCTGTCTTCATCAAAAGCTGAAGAGATAAAATTTATATTTTTTTTTTTACAGTAATTTTTTAAAATAAAGTATTGTTTTTCTTTAAGTTCCAATTTTTTTAACATTTTATATTGCGTCTCTTTATTCTTTGTATTTTTTATTTGGTACGGTGCTTTCTTTGCATTTTTTTTTACTAATTGGTCAGCTTTAAAATGTTGAAACTTAATCGCATCTGCACCAATTTTTTTACAAATATCTATCATTTTAATTGCCCGAGCAATATTCCCATTATGATTTACACCTGCTTCAGCGATTATAAAAGTTTTGTTGTTAATCATAATCATAGAAAATTTTATTTTGGTTTATTTTTTTACTGATAATTTTCAATATCATTTTTTTCATATTAAGTATTGTATTTTTTTTGTAATAAGTATCTTCAAATTTAATTTTATTTTTTTTTATTAAATTTATTTTTTTTAACAAATCAGAAACTGTTCCATTAGAATTTAAAATAGAACTGCCCATTATTCTACCTTTCTGTCTTTTGCCAATATTAATAGTTGGTGTTTTTAAAGATGGAATTTCTATAACTCCACTTGAAGAATTTCCTATTACTGCAATTGCATATCTGGCTAAAGAAAAATATTCATTTGATCCCAAATTATATACTAGTTGAGAGTTAGCATTTTTTTTACAAAAAGTTTTTATTTTTCTTATAAAGAAGTCTCCTTTCGTATCGTTATTATTAGCAGTAAAAATGCACTTAAAATTTGTCAATTTAGTGACTGTTTTTAGCAAGTTATCTAAATATTTAATTGAATTTCTTAAGTTATTAGTTTCTGGATGAATAGTAATCAAAAAATATTTTTTTTTATAAATATTGTATTTTGACTCTAATAATCCAAAACTTTTGATTTTTGATTTTTTTGCTATTTCTGCTCCAATTGCACCAAAGTTAAATATAGATTGTGGTTGTTCACCAAGTTGGATTACTCTTTTTTTATATAAATTGTGTGAAACAAAATGGTAATTAGAATATTTTGTAATAACATGTCTTATAACATCGTCAAAAGCCCCTTGTGTTAATTCGCCACCATGTAAATGTAAAATGGGAATTTTTAGAGAAAAGCTTGTTATAGCAACACTTTGTAATTCATACCTATCTCCTAATAAGACAACTAGGTCTGGTTTTATTTTGATAAAATTATTTTTTACTTCATTTAAAAAAGTTGAAATATATTTAGTTGTTTCTATCTCATTAGTATTTCTTAAGATTACTTTTGATTTAATTTTATTGGTAATTCGAAGTTTGTCTATTTCATTAAATGTATAGCCATATTTTTTAGAAAAATGATGACCACCTAAATAAGTAAATGTTTTAATTTTTTTTATTTTTTGAAATTTTTTTATTAAAGGATAAAGTAATCCAAAATCTGCTCTACTACCCGAAAAAAATAATATTCGTTTCATTAAACATTATACAAGTCAGACTTGTAAAGTTTTAAATTTTTTTCTTCTTTGAACCAACTTATTGTTTTAATTATGCCTTCCTCAAAACCTTTTTTACCTAAATTTTTTGGTTTCCAATTTAGCAACTTTCGAGCTTTTCTATTGTCAGACAGTAAATGGTCTACTTCGCTCTTTTTTGGTCTAAGTCTTGATTTGTCTATTTGAACTTTAATTTCGATTTTTAAATTTTTCTTTATCATCTCTAAAACTTCTCCCATACTTATATCAAAACCTGTTCCAAGATTTATCACTTCTCCTAAACATTTTTTATTATTTAGACATTTTACATAACCATTTACAGTATCTTCTACATAAGAAAAATCCCTTTTGGACTTAAGATTCCCAATCTTAAAATTCTTAGGATTTTTAATTGCTTGAGTTATCATTGTCGGAATCGCTGCTCTTAATGACTGTCTAGGTCCAAATGTATTGAATGGTCTTATTACAGAGACAGGCAAACCAAATGACCTAAAATAAGATAAACATATTTGGTCAGCTGCTATTTTTGTTGCTGCATAGGGTGATTGGGCATTTAAAGGATGTTTTTCATCAATTGGAGAATATTGTGATGTTCCATAAACTTCACTAGTTGAAGTATTTACCATTAACTCAACATTATTCACTTTCATTGCTTCAAGAATATTTAATGTTCCTACAATATTTGTAGAAACATAGCTCCTTGGAGAAATATATGAGTAGGGAATAGATATTAATGCTGCTAAATGATAAATTATATTAACATCTTTTAATGATTTATTAACAAGGTCTTGATCACAAACATCACCCGCAACTATTTCAATATCTTTTTTAATATTTTTATCTACGTTATCTAACCATCCCCAAGAGTTTTCTATGTTATAGGGAACCAAGGCTTTAACCTTGAAACCTTTCTTAACCATTGTCTCAGTTAAATGTGAACCTATAAAACCAGATGCTCCAGTTATAAATATTTTTTTCATCTACGATCTAATATATG
>CACOED010000015.1 GCA_902626245.1 uncultured Pelagibacteraceae bacterium
ATCTATTCCTCCGCTTAAAGCAACTTTTGGCTCAAAGTATTTCACATCCCTATTTAAATAATTAATTTCATTAAACTTTATATAAGGAGGATTAGAAACTATTAAATCATATTTATCTAAATTAAAATTGTCAATATTTGTATTAAAAAACTTAATTCTATTTTTAAGGTGTTGTATTTTTGCATTATATTTTGCCAATTTTATTGCATTTTTTGAAATATCAATTCCAACACCATTGCATCTTTTTCTATCTTTTAATATCGAAATAATAATACAGCCAGATCCAGTACCAATATCTAATATTTTCTTCTTTGAATTAATTCTAGTTTCACTTATGACCTGCTCTACTAATGTTTCTGAATCTGGCCTGGGTATTAATACATTGCTATTAACTTTGAATTTATTTTTCCAAAATTCTTTATAGCCAGTAATATATGCAATAGGCTCATTTTTTTTTCTTCTTTCAATTAAATCAAAAAACATTTTGGTTTCATTATTTTTGATTTTTTTTTCTAAATTTAAAATTAAACTTGACCTATCTATTTTTAATATAGATGAAAGTAATAATTCACTATCTAAATTAAAAGACTTTATATTGTTAAATTTTAATATTTTTGAACCTTCAAATATAATTTGTTGATAATTCATTTTAATTCAATTTTTTTAATTCTTCTTCTTGAGCGCGAAGGGTCAAATTTTCTATCATTTCCTCAAATATTTCTCCCTGCATAAATTCTTCAAGTTTATGTAATGTTAAATTAATCCTATGATCAGTAACTCTGCCTTGGGGAAAGTTGTAAGTTCTTATTCTTTCAGATCTATCCCCGGTCCCAATTTTATTTTTTCTATCTTTAGATCTTGCTTCGTCTAATTTCTGCCTTTCGTACTCATATACTCTTGATCTAAGAATTTTTAAACCTTTTTCCCTATTTCTAATTTGAGATTTTTCATCTTGTTGACTAACAACTATACCAGTCGGAATATGTGTTATTCTAACTGCGGAATCTGTTGTATTAACACTTTGCCCTCCAGGTCCACTACTTCTAAAAACATCAATTCTTAAATCTTTTTCCTCAATTTTAACATCAACCTCTTCAGCCTCTGGTAATACAGCTACTGTGGCTGCAGATGTATGAACTCTGCCTTGTGTTTCAGTATCTGGAACTCTCTGGACTCGATGCACGCCACTTTCATATTTTAATAGTGAATAAATATTTTTTCCTTTTATATTTCCAATAACTTCTTTTAATCCCCCAGCTTCACTTTTAGAAATACTAATCACTTCCAAAATCCATTTTTTTTTATGACAAACTTTTTCGTACATTTTAAATAAATCTGAAGCAAAAAGACTTGCTTCTAACCCACCAGTTCCTGCTCTAATTTCAATTATAGCATTTTTTGCGTCAGCATCATCCTTGGGGAGTAAAAATAATTTTATTTTTTTTTCAATTAATTCATTATTTTCCAATAACTCGCTTAACTCAAGTTCCGCCATTTCCTTAATTTCTTTTTCACTACCACTATCATTAATTATTTTTTCTAAATCTTTTTTATTTTTCTCAAATTCAATATATTTTTTAGCATGAACAATAATTTCATTAATATCAGAATATTCTTTAGATTTTGACGCAAATAATTTTTTATCAATATTTCCTGAGGATAGTTCACTTTCAAGACTTTTGTGTCTCAAAACTAATTCTTCAACTTTTTTTACCGGTATCATTACTTTTTATTTTGGTTTCTTCTGCTTTTTTTTCAACTAATTCAACCACCTTTGAAATAATATCTTTATTCAAAAGTTTTTCTGTTTGAACTCCTTTTAAATAAAGCATATTGCTATTTTTACCACCTCCAGTAATACCAATATCCGTTTGTGCTGCTTCCCCAGGGCCATTAACAACACATCCTATAATAGATAAAGTTATTGGAGTCTTAATATGTGACAACTTTTCTTCTAAAATTTTAACTGTATCTATAACTTGAAATCCTTGTCTGGCACATGAGGGACAGGATATTATTTTTACTCCCCTATTTTTTAAGTTTAATGATTTTAAAATTTCATTACCTATTTTTATTTCTTCGACTGGGTCGTCTGAAAGAGATACTCTTATTGTGTCTCCTATACCATCTAGTAATAAATTTCCTAGACCAATCGAAGATTTAATACTCCCTGGAATAAAACTTCCTGCTTCTGTAATTCCTAAATGAAGAGGATAATCTATAACTTTTGAAAGTTCTTTATATGCGCTTATTGATAAAAAAACATCTGAAGATTTAACACTTACTTTAAAATTAAAAAAATCTAAATCTTCTAAAATTTTTACATTCCTAATAGCACTCTCTACTAAAGCTTCTGGACATGGTTCTCTAAACTTTTCTAAGATATCTTTTTCCAAAGAGCCGGCATTTACACCAATTCTTATAGAACAATTATTATTTTTTGCAGCTGAAATAACCTGGACAATTTTATTTTTTTCACCAATATTTCCTGGATTAATTCTTAAACAGTTGGCTCCATTTTCTGCTGCTTCTATAGCTCTTTTAAAATGAAAATGAATGTCTGCAACAACTGGAATTGGAGAATGTTTTGTAATTTCTTTTAAAGCATCAGTAGAGGACTCGTCAGGGCAAGAAACTCTAATAATATCTCCTCCAACTTCTGAGATATTATTTATTTGATTTAAGGTTTCTTTAACATTTTTAGTCAAAGTATTTGTCATTGACTGAACTGAAATTGGATTGTTACCTCCAATTTTAACATTTCCTACGTTAATTACTTTTGTAACTCTACGTTTTATATCCCTAAAAGGTCTTATGCTCATACTTTTAATTATTTTTCTAATCTAAATTCTTTATGCAAAACATTTACTGCTTTATTTAAATCTCTTCTATTTAATAAAACAGATATTTTAATTTCTGAGGTTGAAATTACAATAATATTTATATTTTTTTTTGCCAATGCATTAAACATTCTATAAGTAACTCCGGGCGTTGTAATCATCCCAACACCAATTATAGACACTTTTGATACTTTATTATCAACAATAATTTTTCTAAAATTTATTTTTTTATTTTTTTTTAATAATCTTTCAGTTTTGACCGAATCTTCAGATTTAATTGTAAATGTTAAGTCTGTTTCTGTACCATTCGAAGATATATTTTGAACAACCATATCTACATTAATAGAATTTATGTATAGAGGTTCAAATATAGATGCGGCAACACCCGGTCTATCTTTTATTCCGACTAAAGTAATTTTAGCATCGTTTTTTGTAAATGAAACTCCTCTTATAATTTTATTACTCGATATATTTTTTCTTTTTGTAATTAAAGTTCCAGAAACATTCTTGAATGATGATTTTACATCTATATTGATTTTATTTAATCTTGCATCCTGAATTGAGTGCGGCTGCATGACTTTAGCTCCTAAAGAGGCCATTTCAAGCATTTCTTCATACGAAATTGTTTTTATTTTTTTTGCTTTTTTAATTGTGTTTGGATCAGTTGTATAAACGCCATCCACATCAGTATATATGATGCATTTTTCTGCATTAAAAAACCTTGCTAGCATAATTGCGCTCGCATCTGTTCCACCCCGCCCTATAGTAGTTATTCTAGAGTTAGAATTAATTCCTTGAAATCCAGCAACAATTGGAATCCCGTCTGATTTTAAATACTTCAAAATATTTTTTTTATATATATATTTAATTCTAGCTATAGAATGACTTCCCTCAGTTAAGATAGGAACTTGCCAACCTAACCATGATCTAGATTTATAACCCAAATGATTTAATCTTCCTGCTATTAATGAGCATGACATTTGTTCGCCAGAAGAAACTAGTACATCATATTCGTCTCTAATAAAATTATTTGAAATTTCTTTCGATTTTTTAATTAAGTCATTTGTTACTCCCTTCATAGCTGATGGAGCAACAATTACTTTGTATTTTTTTTTTACATAAGAAATTATTATTTTTGAAACTTCTTTAATACGGTCAGTCGAACCTACAGAGGTTCCTCCAAATTTTAGGACTACAATTTTCATTGATCAATTTTTTTTTTTAAGTAAATTATGTTGATAAAATACATCTTAATTGTAATGTCAACTATCAATCACTTATGAGCACAATAAACAAAAAAGAAATTGAAAAATTTTCAAAAATAGCTGATGAATGGTGGGATATAGAAGGAAAGTTCAAGCCTTTACATAAATTTAATCCCTTAAGAATAAAATATATAAAAAACACTATTATTAATCACTTCAAAGTTAATTCAAAGTTAAAACCACTAAAAAATATTGAACTTTTAGATATTGGTTGTGGAGGTGGCCTGTTATCTGAGCCTATGTGTAGATTGGGCGCAAACGTTACAGCTATTGATGCCTCTCAAAAAAATATAGATGTCGCAAATTATCATTCAAAAAAAAATAACTTAAAGATTAATTATTTATGTTCTTCACCAGAAAAAATTTTTTTTAATAAAAAATTTGATGTAATTTTAAATATGGAAATTGTAGAACATGTAAATGATTTAAATTTTTTTATAAATAAAAGTTCTCTATTATTAAAAAAAAATGGATTAATGTTTGTAGCTACTTTGAACAAAACACTCAAATCATATATTTTTGCAATAATTGGAGCTGAATATGTTTTAAAATGGCTTCCTATAGGAACTCATGAATGGAATAAATTTGTGAAACCTAAAGATCTTAGCTTTATAGGAAAAAAAAATAATTTAAAATTAATTAAAACTGATGGAGTCAGTTTTAATATATTAAAAAATGAATGGTATATTTCTAAAGATGAGTCTGTAAATTACATCTCTCAATTCAAGAAAACTTAGTTTTCATTATCATTAATCCAAGGTATCATTTCAGTTTCAATTCCCTCCTCTGATAATTCCTTAATTTCATTAATCGATGCTTTACCATATATTCCCTTGTTTCTTTTTTTTTCATTATAATGAATTGATCTTGCTTCGTAGGAAAAGTTATCCCCTACATAATCAAAATTATTTTTTATAAATTTTTTATATTTTTTTAATTTTTCCTTAACTTCCAAAAATTTTTTTGAACTAGAGTTATTATTTTTAGTTATATTATTAATAACTGAAGGTGACATTAGTGATTTTTCAATTTGAGCCGAGTCACAATTTTGACAACTTAAAAGTTTATTTTTTTTTAATTTTTCAAATTCTTTTGAATTTCCAAACCAACTATCAAAATTTTTATTACAGTTATTACAAAATAGCTTATATTTAATCATTTATATAATTTAATTATAATTTCAGATATTTCAATAACACTAGGTTCTATAGTCAGAATTAATCTCAATATATTTTTTTGTTAAGTCCATTGTATAAGAGGTAAATTCTTTTTTACCTAAATTTAAATTGATAAAAATATCTATTTTTTCTTCTTTCATATAATTTGCGGCTTCCTTTTCATCGTAGTTATTTGACAATTTACCATTTTCTATTATTGAAATATTTCCGAGTTTAATTGATAATTTATTTGGTTTTAAATTTACTTTTGATTTTCCAATTGCCATAATTATTCTTCCCCAATTGGGATCCTCTCCTGCAATAGCAGTTTTTACTAGAGGGGAATTGGCAATGGAAAAGCATACTTTTTTTGCATCCTCCTCGGTTTTACAATTTTTAACATTAATCGTTACAAATTTTGATGCTCCTTCTCCATCAGCAGCCACCCTTTTTGCTAGGTTTAAAAGAACTTTAAATAAAGCTGAATTAAATCCATTTAATTTACTATCTTTTATACTTTTCAAATTTGAATTTTGAACTTCTCCTGTTGCAAATATAGATACCATATCGTTTGTACTTGTATCTCCATCACACGAAATTGCATTAAATGTTTTATCTATGTTCTTTTTTAATAATTGTTTTAAAATTTTTGATGAAATATTTGCATCAGTAAATATAAAACCTAATGTTGTCGCCATATTTGGATAAATCATGCCAGAACCTTTGGCAACTCCATAAATTTTTATTAATTTACTTCCAATGAAACATTCTTCCATTGCAAGTTTTGGTTTTAAATCAGTAGTTAAAATCCCCATGGATGCTTTTATCCATATATATTTATTTTGAGTATACTTAATTTTATTTATTAAATCTGGTATACTTTTTTTAATTTTTTCCGTTGGAAAATTCTCGCCTATCGTACCAGTACACGCAAATAAAATTTCATTTGGATCAATTTTTTTTGGTTTTTGTTCATCATTTTTTTGCTTTTGCGTTAACTCGTGGGATAAATTTTCAGCTAAAATCTTTAAACCTTTAAATCCATCTCTTCCAGTAAAAGCATTTGCATTTCTTGTATTTATCAATAAAGCACTAATTTTTTTTTTATTTATTTTTAAATTCCATTTTATATTTTCTGAAATTAATTTTGATTGTGTATAAACTGAGGCATGTGTAGCTCCATTTCTAAAATAAAATAAAACAACATCATCTCTTTTTTTTGAATATAAATTTGCACAAGTTGTAGAGATAGATACTCCATCAAGATGATCGAGGTCTTGAAAATCACCTATTTTTGAGTTTTTACTTAGAGAATTAAATAAATTATTTAGATTAATTACCATGGTATTTAAAAATTTGATTTACTTACTATATTAAACCTTAAAATTAAATTATAAAACAATATACTTATTAAATGCTCAATCCACTAAAATTATTATCAAAAATTATTAAATCTGGTAACCAAAAAGAGCTAGATAGGTTAATCAAAATTACAAAAAGAGTTAATGATTTGGAAGATGAGATAAGAAAATTGGAAGATAAATCTTTTCCACAAAAAACTAAAAAATTAGTAGAAAAAATTGAAAACCAAGTTTCTTTAGATGAAATACTACCCGAGGCATTTGCATTAGTAAGGGAGGCATCTAGAAGAATTAATAATGAGCGTCACTTTGATGTTCAAATAATGGGTGGAATTGTCCTACATGAAAATAAAATAGCAGAAATGAAAACTGGAGAAGGTAAAACATTGACAATTACCCTGTCTGCTTACTTAAATGCATTAAAAAAAAAAGGTGTTCATATAGTTACAGTTAATGATTATCTTGCGAAAAGAGACTGTGAAAACATGAAGGGAATTTATAATTTTTTAGGTCTAACAGCTGGTTATATAAATAATGATCAAACCGATGAAGAAAGAAAGTTAAACTACAATTGTGATATTACATATGCAACAAATAGTGAATTAGGATTTGATTATCTAAGAGATAATATGAAATTTTCTTTTGAAACTATGGTTCAGCGTGGTCATAACTATGTAATTGTAGACGAAATCGACTCATGTTTAATTGATGAAGCTAGAACCCCATTAATTATTTCTGGAGGAGTAGAAGATAAAACAAATTTATATTTAGCGGTTAATAAGTTGGTAAAACATTTAAAAAAGGAAGATTTTGAAATCGATGAAAAAGATAAAAATGTTTTACTAACAAATCAAGGAATAGACAATGTAGAAAAAATTTTTTCAAATGCTGGAATACTTAAAAATAATAATTTTTACGATCCTGATAATTTACATTTAGTCCATCACGTTAATCAAGCTTTAAGAGCTAATTATTTATATATAAATGGTAGAGATTATATTATTAAAGACAATCAAATAATTATTATTGATGAACAAACTGGAAGACAATTACCTGGAAGAAGATTTGGAGATGGGCTTCATCAAAGTATTGAAGCAAAAGAAAAAGTTGAAGTTCAGAATGAAAATCAAACTCTTGCATCAATAACATATCAAAATTATTTTAAACTCTACTCCAAGCTAGCTGGATGTACTGGAACGGCTGCAACAGAATCTGAAGAATTTTATGAAATTTATAGACTTCCTGTTGTTGTTATTCCTACAAATAAAAAAATGATAAGACAGGACTCGAATGATCAAATATTTAGATCATTAAAAGAAAAAGATGAAGCAATCATAAAAAAAATAATTGAATGCAATAATAAAGGTCAGCCTTTATTAGTTTTTACTGCAAATATAAATAAATCAGAACACTATTCTGAATTGTTAAAAAAAAAAGGAATAAAACATACAGTCTTAAATGCAAAAAATCATGAAAGGGAAGCTGATATTATTGCAAATGCAGGTACAAAAAATTCATTAATTATAACAACAAGTATTTCTGGAAGAGGAGTTGATATAAAATTGGGTGGAAAAAATCTTAAAAAAAATATTGAGAAAGAAGAAATTAAATCCTTGGGTGGTTTATTTGTAATTGGAACAGAAAGAATGGAAAGTCGAAGAGTAGATAATCAAGCAAGAGGACGTTCAGGAAGACAGGGCGATGAAGGAAGTTCAATATTTTTTGTTAGCCTTGAAGATGACCTAATGAGAATTTTTGGATCTGAATCAATGAATAATATTCTTGAAAAACTTGGACTTAAAGATGGTGAAAGTATTGATCATCCATGGATAAATAAAGCATTAGAAAGAGCTCAGCAGAAAGTTGAAGCTAGAAATTTTGATGTAAGAAAAACTTTACTGAAGTTTGACAATGTTCTTAATGATCAAAGAAAAGTTATTTTTGGTCAAAGAAATAATATAATTGGAAATAAAAATGCTTTTGAATATTCTGACGAATTTTTGAAAGAAATTCTAATAAAATTAATAGATTTAAAAAGAAATAATTTATCAAAAGATAAAAATAGCGAACAGACTAATCAAATAAAATCTATACTGGGTAATTCTTTTGAAGATAATGAAATTAAATCTCTTTTGGACTTTAATGATGAAGAGTTTGAAAAAAAAATTAAAGAAAAATTTTTTAAAAAAAGAGATGAAAGAAAACAAATTTTAGGTGATGAACAGGCATTAAATTTAGAAAAAAGATTATTATTACAAATTGTTGATCAAAGTTGGAAATCTCATATTCAATATTTAGAGCAGTTAAGAGGTGTCATAGGTTTAAGATCTTATGGTAATAAAGATCCTTTAATAGAATATAAAAAAGAAGCTTTCTCTTTATTCGAAAACTTATTAAATAAGTTAAAAACAGATCTAATTACTGTTCTTTTAAACCTTAAAATTGTTCAGCAAAGTAAACAAAATGAAGATGAAATTAACAATAAACAATTTAATAAAAAAGATTTAGAGAGACTAGCAAACAAAAAAATTGGAAGAAACGAACCATGCCCCTGTAAATCAGGAAAAAAATTTAAATATTGTTGTGGTGCTTTATAAAAATAAAAGAGAAATAATTAAAATTAAAATTGTAAAGCAAATAAAAATATGAATTTTATATTTTGAAAAATTTTTTATAAATTTATTTAAATAATTAGTTTTCATAGATAATTTATTGGACATTTCATTGGTACTAATAAATCCTTTACTTCTTCCAATTGATAAAAATTTGTTTTTTCTTTGTAATAAAATATCATTACCATTCATTTGATTAAAAAAATTTAAATTCTTTCTAATTGAATTTCTTACATTATCTACAATTAAGTCTCTATCTCTATGCGCACCACCTAAAGGTTCTAAAATAATTTCATCAATAATCTTTAAATCAAAAAGATCCTTGGATGATAATTTCATCGCTTTAGATGCTTCTAAAGTTTTCTTTGGATCTCTCCATAATATTGTTGCGCAGCCTTCAGGTGATATTACTGAGTAAATTGCATTTTCTAACATTAAAACTTTATTAGAAGAAGCCAAAGCTATTGCTCCTCCTGATCCACCTTCTCCAATAATTATTGATATTGTTGGTACAGTTAATTCCATACAACACTCTATTGACCTGGCAATCGCTTCTGCTTGACCTCTTTCTTCTGCTCCAACTCCGGGATATGCTCCTGGAGTATCTATAAATGAAATTACAGGAATTTTAAATTTATTTGCAAGTCTCATTAATCTTGTTGTTTTTCTATAACCTTCGGGCCTCATCATTCCAAAATTTCTTTCAATTCTTGTTTCAAGATCTTCGCCTTTTTCTTGACCAATAACTAATACTGATTTCTTTTCAAATCTTGCGAACCCACATATTACTGACTGGTCTTCACCATAAAATCTGTCACCAGAAAGGGAAATAAAATCTTCAAAAATATTATCTATAAAATACTTTGCTTTTGGTCTATCTTCATGTCTAGCAACGAGAGTTGTTTCCCAGGAGTCCAGTTTAGAGTAAATCTCTTTCAACCTAGCGTCTATTTCGTTTTGTAGTTTTGAAATGTTTTGAGTATCAACTTCAGATAAGCCTTCCTGATTATATGGATCTTTAAGTTTCTCGAGTTCAATTTCTAAATTTTTAATTTCAGTTTCAAAATTTAAATAATTTTTCATATTTTATTATAGTGTTTATAATGAAAAAAAAGGCAATAAAATGGTGAATATTTAATTATTGATTATAAATTGACTATTTTAATATCAAAATATTATATTAAAAACTAATAAAAACTTTTACAAATTGCCATAATGAAAGAAAAATACATAAAAATTAAAAATCTATCAATTTCAGAAAATTTAGCAAATTTTATAAATAAAGAATTATTACCAGGAACCAAAATTAATAAGGATAGATTTTGGAATGGATTTGACAAATGTGTACATGAACTTGCTCCTAAAAATACAAAGTTACTACAAAAAAGAGAAAGATTACAAAAAGCAATTGATACATTACATATAGATAAAAGAAACGATAAATTAAATTTAAAAAAATATACTAAATTTTTAACAAAAATTGGTTATCTAAAGAAACCTGGACCAAATTTTAAAATAAAAACAAAGAATATTGATAAAGAAATATCAAGCGTATGTGGTCCACAATTAGTTTGCCCAGTATCTAATGCAAGATTTTTATTAAATGCGGCAAATGCAAGGTGGGTAAGTTTGTATGACAGCTTATACGGAACAGATATAATTCCAGAAACTAATGGAGCTGTAAAAGGAAAAACTTATAATCCAATAAGAGGAAAGAAAGTAATTGAATATGCTCGTAATCTATTAGATAAATTTGTACCTTTAAGAGAAAATAGCTGGAAAGATTTAGACAAAATACCAAAAGTTATAAATAATAAACTAGATTTAAAACTTAAAAATTCTAATCAATTTGTTGGTTATAATAAAAAGTTAAATAAAATTAGTTCCCTATTATTTGTTAACAACAATCTTCATATAGATATTTTATTTGATCAAGATGGAAAAATGGAAATAAACAATCCTCAGGGCAATCAGGATAAAATAAAAATACACGATATTTTTCTAGAATCAGCAATTTCTACTATTTGTGATCACGAAGATAGTGTTGCAGCAGTAGATGCTGAAGATAAAGTTTTAGGGTACAGAAACTGGCTTGGTTTGATGAAAGGAAATTTAAAAGTAGAATTTGTAAAAAATGGTAAAAAAAAATCGAGAAAATTAAATTCAGATCGGAACTACATCTCAAAAAAAGGGAAAAATATAAAATTACATGGTAGATCGTTATTACTCAACAGGAATGTAGGATTGTTGATGACAAATCCGGCTATTCTTTTGAAAGATGGATCTGAATGTCCAGAAGGTATGCTGGATGCTTTTATAACCTCTATGGCTTGTATTCATGATTTTAAAAGAAAAGGAAATTCTAGAGTAAATTCAATTTATATAGTAAAACCAAAAATGCATGGCCCTGAAGAGTGTGCTTTCACAAATTTAATTTTTGAAAAAGTTGAAAAAGTTTTAAATTTAAAAAAATATACAATTAAAGTTGGAATAATGGATGAGGAAAGAAGAACATCTGTTAATTTAAAAGAATGTATTAGAGCTTTAAAAAATAGAGTTTGCTTCATAAACACAGGCTTCCTTGACCGCACAGGCGACGAAATTCATACGTCAATGGAAGTTGGCCCGATGATTAAAAAAGGTGATATGAAATCTTCTAAATGGATATCAGCTTATGAAAACAACAATGTAGATGTTGGCCTAGAATGTGGTTTTTCAGGAAAATGCCAAATAGGAAAAGGTATGTGGGCAATGCCTGATTTAATGAATGAAATGATGAAACAAAAAATTTCTCATCCTCTAGCAGGAGCTAATTGTGCATGGGTACCATCGCCAACTGCTGCCGCATTGCATTCTCTCCATTACCACGAAGTTAATGTATTTGAAAAACAAAAAGAGCTCTCTAAAAGAAAGCCAGCAAAACTCTCTGATCTTTTGTCTATCCCTGTAGCAAAAAAACCTAATTGGTCTATAGATGAAATTACAAAAGAATTAAAAAATAATGCCCAAGGTATTTTAGGATATGTAGTTAGATGGGTAGATCAATCAGTTGGCTGCTCAAAAGTACCTGATATTAATGGTACTGGCTTAATGGAGGACAGAGCAACTTGTAGAATAAGTAGTCAACACATTGCTAATTGGCTCCATCATGGCATATGTAGCAAAAAACATGTTTTAGAAATTATGAAAAAGATGGCTAAAGTTGTAGATAATCAAAATTTAAAAGATCCAAGTATGAAAGGTCATTCTCCTTATGTACCAATGTCAGATAACTTTTCAAAATCAACCGCCTTTAAAGCTGCATGTGAACTTGTATTTCACGGAAAAACTCAACCATCGGGGTATACAGAACCAATTCTTCACCTAAATAGACTTCTTAAAAAAAATTAATAATTTATTATTTTTTAAAACTTTGTCTATTTTTAAAAGCTGATATTAATGTACCATCATCCAAATTTTCTATCTCTCCACCAACAGGTAAACCTTGGGCAAGTTTTGAAATTTTTACGTTAGTATTTTTTAAACTATCTTGAATATAAAATGCAGTTGTTTGACCCTCTACTGTTGCACTGGTTGCCAAAATTACTTCTTCTATATTATCTTTTTTAATTCTATCAACTAAAGAATTGATTAATAAATCTTCTTTATTTTGATTATTTGATGAGGAAATTGTTCCACCAAGAATATGAAAATAGCCTTGATATACGCTAGAAGTTTCTATACTCCATTGATCAGCTATATTTTCTACAACACAAATTTTATTGTATTTATTTTTATTATTTTCACAGTTGTTACAGCCATTTATATTTGATTTTAAAGAACCGCAACTCTTACATCTTGAAATACTTTTATATACTTCAGTCAAATTTTTTGCTATCGGTTTAATTAATTCTTCCCTATTATTAATTAATTTTAATACAATTCTTTTCGCTGATTTTGGTCCAAGTCCAGGCAGTTTAGATATTAGTTTAATTAATTCGTCAATTTCAGAAATATTTTGCATCTAAATTATAGAGGCCATTTAAAACCTGGTATTCCGAATCCACCAGTTACTTTAGAAATTTCCTCAGAGGTCTTAGATTTTAATTGTGATTTAGCATTTGAAAAAGCTGCCTTAATTAAATCTTCAACAATTGTTTTATCTTCTTTTAAAATTTCAGGAGAAATATCTAAATCAACAACCTCACCTTCTCCATTAAGAGTAATTTTCACTGAATTTCCTCCAGATATACCTGTTACATTTATATTTTTTATTTTTTCTTGGCTCTCCTTCATTTTGCTTTCGAGTTCTTTGGCTTTGTCTAAAATTTTAGTAAAATCAGTCATCGATCATCATTATTTAATTTTATATCAACTAATTCAGCATCTGAAATGGAGTTTGTAATTTTTTTATAAATATCCTCTTTTTTTTCCCTTTCAATCATATTAGTTTTTTCATTTTTTTTTTCATTTTTTTTTGATAACTGTCCAATTTCTTTAGAGAATGCAATGATCCATCTTTTTCCAGTCCATTCATATAATTTTAAAGATATATCTTTTACAAAATTTTTATCTAAATTTTCATTAAATGAAATTTCAATTTTTTGATCTTCAAAACTTACTAAACTAACATTTGTCTCAAGTTCATATTTTAATTTTGCTTCTTTTTTTTCATCACATAAATTAATTAATTCTTCAAAATTTATTACTTTCAATTTATTCAATTGATCTTCAATTTTGTTTTCAATATTGAGAGTTTCTTCTTGGGAAAAATTTTTAATTTGACTTATGGTTTTATTTTTAACTTCTAAATTAATCTCATCTTTATTTATATCAATCTGCTCATTTTTACTAATATTTGTAGAGTATTTTTCATGATTTAAAATTTGATTTTTTTTATTGTCAGTATTTATGTCTTGTTTAATATACAATAATCTTATCAGAAACATTTCCATTGATAAATTTTGATTTGAAACCACATTTAACTCACTCAACGTTTTTATTGTAAATTGCCAAAATAGCAACAAAGTTTCAGGACTTACTTCTTTTGAAATCAAATTTATATCATTAAATTCATTATCGTTTAGAGAGAAACTGGTTCCTTCTTTCTTTATCGATGAAATATTTTTAATATAATAAAGAATTTCTAAAAAATTATTTAGAAATATTTTTGGTTCAACTCCTTGATTATAAATTGATCTATAAATATTTATGACTTCTTTTTCATCTCCTTTAAATAAAAATTTAAATAAATTGATAAGATAACTTTTGTCAAAGTAACCAAATATTTTTTGTGCTGTTTTTAAATCAAGTTCAGATTTATCATTTTTACTTAACAAAGCCCTGTCTAGAAGAGAAAGTGCATCTCTAACAGAGCCTTCTGATATTTTTACAATCAATTTCAAAGCCTCATCATTTATTTTTCCATTTTCATTATTTTTAACTTCTTTTATAAATTTAAATAATTCTTCAGAATTTACTCTCGATAAATCAAATCTTTGACATCTTGAAACAATTGTTACTGGTACTTTATTAATTTCCGTAGTAGCAAATATAAATCGAAGGTACTCGGGAGGTTCTTCCAAGGTCTTAAGTAAACTATTCCATGCCTGACGACTAAGCATATGACATTCATCCAAAATATATATTTTATACTTTGCTGAAGTTGGAGCATATCTAGAAAATTCTATTAATTCTTTTGTATTTTCAACAGAGCTACGACTAGCAGCATCAAGTTCAAATATATCTATATGATTTGAATTACTAATCTCTTTGCAGTTATCACAAAAATTATCTTTGCATAAATTTTCTATACCGTTTTTACAATTTAAAGCTTTTGCAACAATCCTGGCAATAGTTGTTTTTCCAACTCCTCTGATTCCAGTAAATAAATATGCATTAGCTGATCTATTTTGTTTAATTGAGTTGTAAATTGTTTCTGCAACAATTTCTTGACCAATTAAATCTTTAAATATTTTTGGTCGATACTTTAGTGCCAAAACTTTTGAATTCTTATTCATAAACTAATTAATTAGGAGACTAGAACCTGAATAACTGTCTTTACGATTGCTTCCGTTAGGATCTGGTCGGGTTCAAGCAGCAATCACCTCTAGCCTCCAGAATGTATTATAACAGTAAAGATTCTTATTCCACAAGAAAAGTAACAGTTTATTTATCTCTAAATTTATCAGCCTCAAAAACACCTAAGACGTGCATATCATCGCAATGTAGCCCTAATTCTTCTAAAGAATTTTTTACCTTTTTCTCCTCAATGTGTCCATCAAGCTCACATAAAAAAAAGTATGATGAAAAGGAATTTTTTTCAGGAAAACTTTGTAATTTTGTTAAATTTACACCATTAAGAGTAAAACTTCCTAAAGCGCTATAAAGTGCTCCTGCCTTACTTTTTAATTTAAATAACAAAGATGTGATATATTTATTTTTTTTAAACTCCGGTTGAAATATATCTTTTTGCATAATTAAAAATCTTGTTACGTTCTCTTTTTCATCTTGAACATTTGATTTTAGAATTTTTAAATTATATATCTTTGCGCTTAATTTAGATGCAATTGCAGCTTTTGTAATATCTTTTTTCTCAGAGATATACTTAGCTGACCCAGCAGTATCTGCTCTAACATTTTCATTAAATTTATTTTTTTTAATAAAATTTGATGACTGGCTAAGTGCTTGTGCATGAGAATAAACATTTATTATATCGGTCACTTCTGAGTCGGGTAAGCCTAATAAATTATGATTAATTGGAAAAAAATGTTCTGCATAAATGTTTAGCCTGTATTTAAAAATTAAATATTCTACTCCGATATTTCCAGTTGTTTTATTTGACTCAGGTATTATTGCTTTTATTGAGCTATCTTGATTGGCTTTTTCAAAACATTCATCAAAAGTTTTACACGGTATAGTTTCACAATTTGGATATTTTTCTTTAGCGCAACTCTCACTATAACTTCCAGCAATTCCTTGATAAGCAATTTTCATTTTAAGATTTATATTCCAAAATTTTTTTTAAAGCTATATAATCTTCCATGGTATCTATACCTATAGAGCAAGACTTTGCCAGTGCTACATTTATTTTTATTCTATTTTCAATTGCTCTTAGTTGCTCTAATCTATTCTCAATCTCACTATTTGTTTGTTTTAATTTGACAATTTTTTTTAAAACATCAGGCTTATAAGCATATATACCTAAATGGTGGTAAGTATTTAATTCAAAATTTTTTAATTTTCTTTTAAAATCTTTGGCTAATGGAAAATTAACATCTGTTATTTTGCTCTCTGTAATAACTTTAACAATATTTTCGTTATTTAAACTACTCTTATCTTTTATTTCTGAGCCTAGAGTTCCTATTTCTGGCTTATTAATATGAATCAACTTATTAAGATGTTTCAAATCATTAATATCAATATTGGGTTCATCCCCCTGAAGATTAATTATATAGTCTATATTTTTTAAATCTAATTTTTCAAAGCATTCAAAAATTCTATCAGAGCCAGTTTTATGCTTATTGCTAGTTAAGATTGCTTTTCCCTTATTTAGATGAACATCATCTAGAATCTCTTTATCCTCAGTTGCAACATATACCTCACCTATGTTGGCTTCTTTAGCTTTATTAACAACATGAGCAATTAATGAAACTCCATTAATTTTTAAAAGAGGCTTTCCAGGCAACCTTGTAGCTGAGAGCCTTGATGGTATTAAAATTACTGTTTTAGACATTGTATTTATAGATAATTTATGCGTCTAAGAGACGCAAATTGCATAATTAAATATTTTAAGCTTTTTAATAACTAACATGTTATATGAATAATTATAAATAATATAAATGAATTCTTTTGAAATAAATAAAATTATTACCGCTATACTGGTAACAATATTAGTAGTTTTTGGCATTGGAAAAATATCAGATATAATTTTTGATAAAGATGATAAAAGTATAGTTGCTTATAAAGTTGAAGCACCAGAAGGAGAAGCAGTACAAGCAAGTGCAGAAGCGTCTGTGGATATATCGGCTTTATTAGCAATGGGAGATGTTGCACATGGTGAGGCTGTATTTCGTAAATGTAAAAGTTGCCATAGTATTAAACAAGATGGTAGAAATAATATAGGGCCTAAGCTCTGGAATGTTATGTTTAGACCTGTTGGAGCGGTAACTGATTATAAATATTCAAAAGCTTTGTCTTCATATGGTAAAGAATGGAGCTGGGAAGAAATGAATGGTTTTTTAATAAAACCTT
Source organism: uncultured Pelagibacteraceae bacterium (assembly GCA_902626245.1). Classification (GTDB taxonomy): domain Bacteria; phylum Pseudomonadota; class Alphaproteobacteria; order Pelagibacterales; family Pelagibacteraceae; genus Pelagibacter. The sequence goes on from CACOED010000015.1 coordinate 17,468, forward strand.
CTAAATGGATTAAAGGGAATAAAATGGGATTTGCTGGACTTAAAAGTGAAAAAGACAGAGCATCAGTAATTTTGTATTTAAATCAAAATAGCGATAATCCTAGGCCATCACCTTAGCTTATTAAAACAATACAATAAAATACTTTTTTGAACATGCACTCTATTAAGAGCCTGTTGCCAAACCCGGGATTGTTTTCCCAAAAAAACCTCTTCGGAAACTTCATTTCCTCTCGGTAGACAGTGTAGGAAGATACTTTGCGGTCTGGTCACTTTCATTAAACTTGGAGTTATTCTATAATTTTTAAAATCTTTAATTTTTTTAGTTTTATTAACTTTATCATTTAAAGAAACTACTTTATCAGAAAATACTACATCTGCATTTTTTGCTGCTTTTTTTGGATCATTAAATATATTTATCTTTCTTTTATTTTTTCTAACCCAATCCATAACAAAATTCGGAGGTCTATAATTTTTTGGACATCCAACATTTAAATTAAATTTTAATTTTACTGAAGTGGCTATTAAACTATTTAAAACATTATTGCAGTCTCCTATCCAACATATATTTAACTTTGATATAGGTTTCTTTTTTATTTCTTCGACAGTAAATACGTCAGAAAGTACCTGGCATGGATGAGAGCTGGGACTTAATAAATTTATAATAGGAATAGTTAAATTTTTACTAAAATCTTCAATTTTTTTATCACTGCCAGTTCTAAGCATAAATCCATCACCATAAGTTGATAAAATTTTAGCTGTGTCAGCTAAAGTTTCTCCTCCTTTTCCTAAGTGTAATTCATTTGCTTTAATGGTTATTGAACCACCAGCCAATTGAGCTATTGAAAGGTGAAAACTTAGACGAGTTCTTGAACTTGGTTTTTCATACATTTGAATTATTAACTTTCCTTTTAATGGCTTATCTTTATCAACCTCAAGAGTACTTAACTTTTTTCTTTCCTTCTTTCTTTTTTTTGCATCTTTTAATATTCTTCTAAGATCCTTAGAAGGTATATCTTTGATATTAATAAAGTTTTTCATAATTATTTATATTCTCTACAAACTTTCTTTATTATCTTAATAGCTAAATCGATTTCATTTTTTTTGACATTTAGAGGTGGTAAAATTCTTATTACATTTTCCGCTGCTCTAATTGTTAATAAGTAATTTTTTTCTAAAGATTTAATAAAGTTTGATTGATCAAAATGTAATTGTATTCCAATTAATAAACCCTTCCCCCTAATTTCTTTAATAATATTTGGAAAATCTTTTTTAAGTTTATTTAATTCTATATGAAAATATTTTGATATTTTTTTTACATTTTTAAGAAATCCCTTTTTAAAAATTTGATCTAAAACTGCATTTCCAACACTCATTGCTAATGGATTTCCTCCAAAAGTTGAGCCATGACTTCCTGGGAGCATTGAAGACCCAACCT
>CACOED010000016.1 GCA_902626245.1 uncultured Pelagibacteraceae bacterium
AAAGAAATAGAAAGCTGGAGAAATCTTTTTATGAACTCAGAAAAAATGATAAATGAGTTGAATGAAAGAAAACAAAAATTAACAAGCAAACTGGAAGAACTAGAAAAACAACCACAATCTCAAGCAGAGAAAAAGGGCCAAATTTCAGAAAGTTTAAGATTAGCGGAAAATGAAAAAAAAGAAAACGAAGTAATAATAGAAGAAACAGATATTAAAATCTATAATTTAAATTCTGAATTAAATAAAACAAAAGAGGACACTATTCAAATCAGAGAAAGAAAAGCAAGTTCAGGAGCAACTATTGACGGTTTAAGAAAAAGAAAGAATGATCTATTGGATAGAGTTGAGACTGAATTACAATTAAATGAAAATAATATTTTGGAATTTTCTAATCTAGAAGAAAATGAAGAATTTCCTGATGCTGTAACTCAAGAAGAATTATTAGATGAGAAAAAAAGAGTAAGGGAAAAATTGGGTTCAGTAAATTTAAGAGCTGATGAAGAAACAGAAAAGTATGAAAGAGAAATAAAAAAAATGGAACAAGATAGACAAGACCTTGTAACTGCAATTATTAAATTAAAAGAAAGTATTAATGAACTAAACCAAAAAGGAAGAGAAAGACTCCTTGAAGCATTTGAAAAAGTAAATAGAAAATTTAATGAGGTATACACAAAACTTTTTAATGGAGGTAGCGCAAAACTTGAATTGGTAGACTCAGATGATCCACTTGATGCAGGTTTAGAACTTTTAGTAAGTCCTCCAGGAAAAAGATTGCAATCTATTACTTTGTTATCTGGTGGTGAACAAGCACTTACAGCTTTATCTCTTATATTTGCTGTATTTTTGAGCAACCCTTCACCTATATGTGTTCTTGATGAAGTTGATGCGCCACTTGACGATGCGAACGTAACTAGGTTTTGTAATCTTCTATCTGAATTAACTAAAATTACCTCAACACGTTTTATAATTGTTACCCACCATGCATTAACAATGTCTAAGATGGATAGACTTTATGGAGTAACCATGCCTGAAAAAGGAGTTAGCCAGCTTGTTGCAGTTGACTTGCAAAAAGCTGAGAGTATGGTGGCCTAGATGTCAAAGGACTCATTCAAAACTCGCCTAGAAATTGCAAAAAATAAAGTTAATAAAGATAAAAATAACCAGAAAAACCAAAGAAATTCTAACTTTGGCAAGGCCTTCAAATTAAGTACAGAACTTGTAGCTGCAGTAGCCGTTGGGACAATTATTGGGTTTATTTTGGACGATTGGTTTGGTACTAAACCTTGGTTAATTTTAATATTTTTTTTTGTTGGTGTTATTGCTGGAATAACCAATGTAATTAGATCGGCAAAAAATATGCAAAAGTAAGTTTATTTAGAGAATAAAATGGCATCAAATCCAATGTATCAATTCAATGTGTATAGAATTGGTCCTGAAATAAAAATAAGCGAAGTTGATTTATCATTTACCAATGCAAGTCTATTTATGGTTATTAGTTCTTTAGCAATATTAATTATATTTAATCTTGGATCAAAAAAAAAATCTTTAATTCCAAACAAAATCCAATTACTTGCTGAACTAAGTTACACTTTTATATCGAAAATGATAAGTGACACAGCTGGTTCAAAAGCAAAACCTTATTTTTCATTTATATTTTCTTTGTTCATGTTTGTTTTATTTTGCAATATGTTTGGAATGATACCTTATGCATTCACTGTAACAAGTCATATAATTGTTACCTTTGTTTTAGCAGCATTTATTTTTATCGGAGTTACTATAATTGGTTTTATTAAACATGGCTTTGGATACTTAAAACTTTTTGTACCAAGCGGAGTTCCGGTTGTTCTTTTGCCATTAATAGTAGTTATTGAAGTTATTTCTTATTTAAGTAGGCCTGTTAGTTTATCAGTTAGATTATTTGCAAATATGATGGCAGGTCATACTATGATGAAAGTATTCGGAGGTTTTGTGATTAGCCTTGGAATAGTCGGCGGATGGTTACCGCTTGGCTTTTCGGTAGCTTTAACAGGTTTGGAGATATTAGTTGCTTTTCTTCAAGCTTATGTTTTTGCAATATTAACCTGCATCTATTTAAATGATGCATTAAATTTACACCATTAACAATTTATAGGAGGATATAATGGAACTTGAAGCAGCAAAAATGATTGGAGCAGGACTTGCAGCAATAGCGTTAGCAGGTGCTGGTGTAGGAATTGGTATTATATTTGGTAATTACCTTTCTGGTGCAATGAGAAACCCATCGGCGGCTCAAAAACAATTTCCAAACTTGCTATTAGGTTTTGCATTAGCAGAGGCTACTGGTTTATTTGGTTTAGTTGTTGCGTTGATAATTTTATTTGCATTTTAGTAAATGTTTTTAAAATTTTCTCGAATACTATTAATTTATTTTCTACTTTTCTCTTATGTAGAAAGTGCTGAAAGTGGAGGAATGCCACAACTTAATCCTGAGTTTTGGTTTTCACAAATCTTTTGGTTAATAATTAGTTTTGGAATAATGTTTGTGTTATTGTCAAAATTAATTTTACCAAAAATAAGTGAAAACCTTGAAATAAGAAAAGCACAAATTACAGAAAATATTGAAGCTGCAGAAAAGCAGCGTGAAGAAAGTGATAAAAAATTAATAGAGTATGATCAATTATTACTTAATAGTAAAAAAGAGGCAAAAGCTAATTTTAATAAAGCTAGAAAAGAAATATTAAAAGATGTAGACAAAAAAAGAGAAAATCTTGAAAAAGAAATAAATAAAGAAATTGATAATGCAGAAAAAGAAATATTAGATTTAAAAAATAAATCTCCTGAAAAAATTAGAAAAATTGCAATTGAAACATCTTCTGATCTTATTAAACAACTTATAGGAGTTGAGGTAAATAACAGCAGTATCTCTGCAATAGTAGAAGATATATCAAGGAAAACAAATTAGTTATGACTATTGATTCAACTTTTTGGGTAGCTATTTCTTTTTTACTTTTTATAGGGTTGCTAATTTACTTTAAAATACCGCAAAAAATAAACGAGATATTAAATCAGTTAATTTTAAATATAAAAAATGAAATAGACGAAAGCGAAAAGCTTAGAAATGAAGCTAAGGTGCTTTTGGATAATTCTCAGTCAAAATTAGACGGCGCAAGAGAAGAAACAAAAAGTATAATTGAGCAAGCTAAAAGAGATAGTGATAATTTAGTAATAGAAATAAATGAAAAATTTCATAAATCAGCAGAAATAAAAAAAAAATTAGCTGAAACTAAAATTTCTCAAATGAAAGAGGCTGCTATTAAAGAAATAAAAGATACCTCAATAAAAATAGCTGTAGAGTCTGTAAAAAAAATAATCTCCACATCTGTAGATAAAAATAAATTAGATGCGATTTTTGAAAAAAATTTAGAGGAAGCAAAAACTGAATTAAAAAAAATTAATACTTAGTTATTAAAAGAAATTTCTTACTTTATTATAAAAAAAAATAAAAATTATTTATATGAATTCAATTGTTATTGGGTCTGGATTTGGTGGTATAGCTGCTGCGCTGAGATTGAAAGCAAAAAATCATAAAGTTACATTAATTGAAAAGCAACCAGATCTTGGTGGAAGGGCAAGAGTATTTAGAAAAAATGGATTTACATATGATGGTGGACCAACAGTTATTACAGCTCCTTATTTAATTGATGAATTATTCGAATTATTCAAAAAAAATCCTAAAGACTATATAGAGCTATCTCCACTTAAAGTTTGGTATCAATTTATTTTTGAAGATAAATCTAAATTTAATTATTCAGGCAATGAAATTGAGATGAAAAGACAAATAGAAGAAATAAATAAAGAAGATGTTAAGGGATATGAGAAATTAGTAAATTTTACAAAAAAAATTTTTGATAAAGGGTTTACAGAACTTGCAGATGTTCCATTTGATAAACCATTCGTAATGATGCAGCAATTACCAGCATTAATAAAACTTAAAAGTTATAAGTCAGTATATTCGTTAGTTTCCTCTTATGTAAAAAATGAAAAATTAAGAAGAATATTAAGTATGCATCCCCTTTTAGTTGGTGGAAATCCTTTTACGACAACTTCTATTTATGGGCTAATTTTATACTTAGAAAAAAAATGGGGCATTCATTATTCAATGGGTGGAACGGGAAATATTATAAAAGGTTTTGAAAAATTGATGAATGAAGTCGGTATAGAAATAATAAAAGGACGTGAAGTAAATAAAATTATTACAGATGGAAATAAAATTACTGGTATTCAACTAGATGACCAGACTAAAATTGATACCAATAATGTTATTTGTAATGCAGACCCGCCTGCAGTTTATGAAAAAATGTTAAATGGAAATAAAAATAACTCGTTATTGTTTAAATGGAAAAAAAATAGAATGGAATATTCAATGGGATTATTTGTTTATTATTTTGGAACCAAAAAAACTTATGATGACGTAGAACATCATACTATTAAGTTTGGTAATAAATACAAAGAGCACCTTGATGATATATTTGATAATAAAAAGCTAAATAACGATATAAGTTATTATCTTCACAGACCATCTGCTACCGACAAATCTATGGCTCCTGAAGGACAGGATTGTTTTTATGTTCTAATTCCTGTTCCAAACAATCAATCAAAAATTGATTGGTCTATTGAAGGTGAAAAAATGAAGAATTTAGTAATTGATAAGATGGAAAAAGATTTAATGCCTAACCTTAGAGAAAATATTGTTGAAGATTTTTATTTAACACCAGATTACTTTGAAAAAGAACTTAATACTAAATATGGTTCTGGTTTTTCAATACAGCCAAAATTTTCACAATCTGCTTATTTCAGATTTCATAATAAATCTGAAATTTATGATGGTCTTTATTTTGTGGGTGCAGGAACACATCCGGGCGCAGGAGTTCCTGGTGTTTTATCATCAGCCAAAGTATTGGATAAAATTATTTAATGACAAAAAAAAACTATTTAGCTTTATTTGCTAAATCATTTAATTGGGCTGGTTTTTTTTTACCAAAAAAAATTTATCATGACTGTTCTAAACTATATGCATTTTGTAGAGTACTAGATAATATAGTTGACGAGAAAATTAACCTAGGATCAAGAGTTGAAAGATTTAATGAAATTAAAAATATTTTTAAAAAAACTTATAAAAGTGATGAAAACGAGATTGAAGTAAATGAACATAGTAAAATTGTTAAAGATATGATTATTCTTGCTAGTAATAATAATATTAAGCCAATTATTCTGGATGATTTAATTGAAGGTGTTGAATCAGATTTAAAACCAAAGGTTTATTTTAGATCAGTTCAAGATTTATTAGTTTATTCATACAAAGTTGCAGGAACAGTTGGTTTAATGATGGCAAAAATACTTAATGTAAATGATACACGGTCTTTAAAGGGAGCTATAGATTTAGGTATTGCAATGCAACTAACAAATATAGCTAGAGACGTAATTGAAGACCAAAAAATGAATAGACAATATATTAAACCAGATTTTGAAAATATTGAAGCAACTTTAAAACTAGCAGATATGTTTTATGAAAGTTCATTTACTTCAATTAAAAAAATTCCATTTAAATATAGGTTTGCAATAATTGTAGCCAGAAGAGTTTATAGGCAAATTGGAAGAAAGATTTTACAAAAAAAAACTATAGAAAATTATGAAAAATCAGGAAAAATTTATGTTAATAATTTTGGAAAAATATATCAAACAATTCTATCTTTATTTGATTTAATATTACTTTTTTTAAAAGATATAGAGTCTCATGAAAGAACTAAAGAGCATGAAATTATAAATCAGAAAGTAGATTTAGATGAAAGAATTTGATTTTGTAATTTTAGGTGGTGGTTGTGCTGGCTTATCTTTGGCTTACGAATTGGAAATTAATAAAAAATTAAAAGATAAAACTTTAGCTATAGTTGAAAATAGAGATGAATATAAAAGAGATAAAACTTGGTCATTTTGGAAAGTTACTGATCATAATTTTGATGATTGTGTTATAAAAAGTTGGAATAATTTTTCGATTAATTCTAAGTTTGGATCACATGAAATTGAAAATAAAGATTATCCTTATCAAACTGTAGACAGTGGTTTGTTTTATAAAAAAGTTTTAACCCAAATAAAACAAAATAAAAATATACAATTTTTTAAGACTATAGATCAATTAAACTTAAATAATTCATTTATATTCAATAGCATTGCAACAAAAGGAAATCATGAAGTAAATTTTTGGCAACACTTTAAAGGTATAGAAATTGAAACTCCTAAAAATATTTTTGATGAAGAAATTTTTAATTTAATGGATTTTGATTGTGATCAAAGAAATAATGTACACTTTTTTTATACATTACCTTTTGCAAAAAATAGAGCTTTAATTGAGACAACATGGATATCAAAAATGGATGATAAGTCATTAAATGATTATGATTTTCAATTAGAAAAATATATCAAAGAAACTTTGAAAATAAAGAATTACAAGATTAATTATCAAGAAGAAGGGGCTATTCCCTTATTTTATCCACTAAATCAAAAAGAAAATAATAAAATTAATATTGGAACTGCCGGAGGTATGACTCGTTTAAGTACTGGATATACTTTTTTAAATATTCAGGATCAAAGTAAATATATAACTAATAATATTGAAAAGATTCAAGATACAAAAATATATCATATTGGAAAAAAATATACATTTCTTGATAATATATTTTTAAATGTTTTAAAAAATAATCCAGATAGAATGCCAAAAATATTTTTAAATATGTTTAAAGCTTCTTCGAAAACAGTTATAAAATTTTTATCAAATAAAAGTAATATTTTTGAGGATCTGAGTATAATTTTAAAAATGCCAAAGTGGTTATTTATAAAAAATATTTTTTAAATTAGATGAACAAAATAAATTATTATCATTCATTAATTTTTTTTAATTTTTGTATCTTGTTATCAGCTTTTGAGTTTTTAAGAGATAATAGCCTACTTATTTTGTGTTTATTCCTAATATTAAGTTTGGGAATATCACATGGAGCTTTAGATCATATTAAAGGAAAAAAATTATTAAAACTTTTAAATTATAAATCTACTTCAACATTTTATATTTTATATATTTTTTTTGGATTAAGTATAATTCTTTTATGGATATTATTTTCTAAAATTTTGTTATTAATTTTTTTAATAGTTGCATCATATCACTTTGGTAAGGAAGATTCAGAATTTATAGATAGCAAACCTAATCTTGATATAATTTATCTTTTTAAAGGATCTCTAGTTATAACGGCCCCATTGTTGTTCAATAAAACTGAAACTCTAAATATTTTTAATAATTTAAATTTTGATATTTCTCAAAGTTTATTTATATCTAACGAAATTTTATATGTGTTTATAGCAATTAGTTTGTTTGCAAATATTATTATTTCGTTAAATAATAAAATTGATATTAAGTCACTACTAATAATGGATTTTATATCTATCCTCTTAATTAATTATTTCTTGAATCCAGTTTTGGCTTTTACAATTTATTTCTGTTTTTTACATTCTATTAGGCATTCATTTAAATTATCTAATGAGCTTAATGATAAAAATTTTATTAAAGGGTTTAAAGAATTTTTATTAAAAGCAATACCATTAACTATTTTAACTGCTGTTTTATTCCTTATTTCCTTATTTTTTTTAAATAATTATTATTTTTTAGATAATGCCATATCAAAAGTAATATTTATTGGTTTGGCGTCTTTAACCTTTCCACATATATTGCTTGAATATCTTTTAGAAAAAAATGAAAAGCAAAGAAATTAAAATATTACTCGCCGCTCCACGTGGATTTTGTGCTGGTGTAGAGCGTGCTATAGAAATTGTAAAAAAAAGTATTAATAAATATGGAGCACCAGTTTATGTGAGACATGAAATAGTTCATAACAAACATGTGGTTGATGGTCTTAAAAAAATTGGTGCTATTTTTGTAGAAGAACTTGATGAAATTAAAGATAAGACTAGACCAGTAATTTTTTCTGCTCATGGTGTGCCAAAAAAAGTTCCTGTTGAAGCCGAAAATTTTAAAATGGAGTATGTAGATGCAACATGTCCACTTGTATCAAAGGTTCATAGAGAAGCTGAAAATTTAAATAAAAATGGATTACAAGTTTTATTAATTGGGCACAAAAATCATCCAGAAGTTATAGGAACTATGGGTCAAATTCCCGAAGGTGAAATAGATCTTATTGAAAATATTAATGATGTTAATAAATATCAAAATAAATCAAATAGAAAATTAGCTTTTGTAACCCAAACAACTCTTTCTGTAGACGATACAAAAGAAATAATATTAGCTTTAAAGAAAAAATTTCCAGATATTAAAGAACCTAAAAAAGAAGATATTTGTTATGCAACAACAAATAGGCAGGCTGCAGTAAAAAAAATAGCAAAAGAATGTGATATGTTTTTTGTAATTGGAAGCAGAAATTCATCTAACTCTCTAAGATTAGTCGAGGTTGCAAAAAATTCTGGATGTATAAATTCAAGATTAATTCATTCAGATAGCAATATACCTTTTGATGAAATTGAAAAATTTAAAACTATAGGAATTTCATCTGGAGCTTCAGCACCTGAAGTATTGGTTGATAACTTTATTAATAATTTAAAAAAAAAATTTAAGATATCTATGGAAGAAGTAAGAATAGTGAAGGAAAATATAACATTTAAAATTCCAGGAAAATTAAACTAGATGGCTATTTATACGAAAATTTCTTCTAAGGATGTTCGGATAATTGAGAAGAATTATAATTTAGGAAAAATAATTCATTTTAAAGGCATTAAAAAAGGAATTGAAAATACTAATTATCTTTTAAAAACAAAAGACAAAAAATTCATACTTACACTTTTTGAAAAAAGAGTTCAAAAAAGAGATTTACCCTTTTTTATGAATTTAATGGATAATCTAAGTAAATATAAAATTAACTGTCCTAAGCCACAAAGAAATAAAAAAGGAACCTTTTTAATAAATATTAAAAATAAGAATGCCTCTATTGTTTCGTTTGTTGAGGGAAAAGATAAGTTAAAATTAAATTCTAAAAACTGTTATGAAATTGGTAAAAATATAGCTAAATTTCATAAAGTTTCAAAAAAAATTAAACTTTATAGAAAAAATTCTTTATCTATAAAAGATTGGCCAAAAATACTAAATAAAATTGGAAATAAATCTAAAATTATAAGCCCAAATTTAAATTTTTTAATAAAAAATAGTTTTTTTCAAATAAAAAATAAATGGCCAATAAATTTACCTTTTGGAATTATTCATGCAGACTTATTTATTGATAATATTTTTTTCAAAAAAAATAAATTTCATGGGTATATAGACTTCTATTTTGCATGTAATGATTTTTTAATGTACGAAATTGCCATCTGTATAAATGCTTTATGCTTTGACAAAAAAAGAAACAAATTTTTATTTAATAAGAAAAAATCAACGAATCTTATTAGAGGTTATTCAAAGATCAGAAAGTTCTCAAATAAAGAAAAAAATTCGTTAAATGTTTTGTGCAAAGGTGCTGCTCTAAGATATTTATTAACAAGAACCTATGATTACTTAAATACTCCAAAAAGTGCTGTAATTAAAATTAAGAATCCAAGAGAATATATTCAAAAACTTGAGGTGCATAATAAATTTAGTAATTTTAAAAATTATTATAATTAAATGATTAAAATTTATACTGATGGTTCATGCCTAGAAAATCCAGGAAATGGTGGATGGGCAGCAATAATTATCATTGATGGAAAAAAAACTCAGATAAAAGGAAGTAAAAAAAATACTACAAATAATCAAATGGAGTTAATTGCTACAATACAAGCTCTAAAAAAAATACCCAAAGGTAGCAAAGTTGAAATGTTTACAGATTCGAAATATGTTAAGTCAGGAATAACAGAATGGATTCATAATTGGAAAAAAAATGATTGGAAAAATGCCAAAAAAAAGAAAGTTAAAAACAAAGAACTTTGGTTAGAGTTAGATTTTTTAAATGATCAATTTGATATTAAATGGAACTGGGTAAAATCACACTCTACAGACAAATTAAATAATGAAGTTGATTTAATAGCTAGAGAAGCTGCGAATTTATAAAGATTTTTAAATTTATTTTTTATCTACTTTTATACTTTCTCTTAAAAAATTTATTTCTTACATTCTCCAATTGATCCTAATTTGCACTTTGTACCATCTATCCATGTTGCATAATTTAAATTTGCTCCTTCAAAATTTGCATTTATAATATTTGCACCCGTAAAATCAGATTCATAAAGATTGCTATCTTTAAAAATAGCCTCTATTAAAGATGCTCCCTTAAAATTTACTCGAGTTAGATTTGCACTTGTAAAATTTGATTTTTCAAAATTAGCTCCTTCAAGATTTGCCTCATATAAATTTGCTCTATAGAAAGAAGACTCTGCAAAATTACCATTTGCTAAAGTTGAGTTCATCATTATGCTCTTATCAAATATTACTTTTATAAAACTTATAAATGATAAGTTTGAGTTTGGGATATATGCACGGCTCAGATCCTGGCCCTCTGAAAACTGACAATTTGAATAATCAACGCTATCGCCTAAAGCGTCGTCGCAACCAGCTTTTACATTTCCTGAAAGTATAAAACCTAAAAATATTATCATTAAAAGCTTTTTCATAAATTAAGATTACCAAATGATAAACCATGAGTCTAAACAAGATTTAAACTAATCAAGACAGTTTTCTATTATGTTTTTTTTCAAAAAAATATTGAATTACAGCATCACATGATCTTTCAATAAAATATGATGGCCTATCCTCTGAAATAGGAACAGTTATTTCTGATGTCTTATAATTTTCTTTATGAATGCTTATACGTTTCATAGAAAGATCATAATCACCATTTTCTTGATATGTTTTGTAAGGATAAATAAAGGTTTCAAAATTTTCGAGATTTAGCATTTTATCCCATTCTGCAAAAATATTTAATATATATTTGAAAATATTTGATTCCATATTATCTAAATTTAAATTTGAAAAATGCTTGGATGAAATAAGCTGTTCAAATTTTCTGTTTTTGTTATTTTTGTAAAAAACATTATCATCATTAATCCTAAACTGACTTACGGGTAATACATCTATGATCGGTGTATTCTCGTCATCAACTGTTTCATAATAATATTCCCCATTTTTCAATTGGATACTTGCCATAATTGGTTTGCAAGTAAAAACTTTTTCTTCAGTATAGGAATGTGATGTCATTAATATTAAAAATACAATTAAATGAAGAAAAATAAAAAAAAATAAACGTTTCATATATTTAAATTTTTATTGAGTTTTTTTATTTTTTTATATTGCCAATAAATAATTATTATTAAAAAAATATTAAATAATGGATATCCAATTATAAATATTAAAATATTTATAAATTCATAAGAAGTTCCAGTTATTTTTGCTAGCCAGACAAGAATATCTACACATAAATAAAAAATGTAGTCGACCATATTAAGAAGTTTTATTTATTTAGTTGGTTTTATTTGGACTGAAATGTGTTTTTATGATGGTTGTTAATAAATTTAATCTTATTTAATAAAGATACTAATTTTTGATATAGTTAAGTGATTCTATGAAATTTATAGATTTATTTGCTGGTCTTGGAGGTTTTCACTTGGCTTTAAGTAGACTTGGTCATGAATGTGTTTTTGCCTCTGAAATAGAAACTTTTCTAAGAGAACATTATAAAAAAAATTTTAAAATATTTCCCGAAGGAGATATTACAAAAATAAAAATAAAAAATATTCCTAAGCACGATATATTGTGTGCTGGTTTTCCTTGCCAACCGTTTTCTAAAGCTGGCCTAGCAAACGGTTTTAATCATAAAATTGCAGGTAAAATGTTTTTTTATTTAATTAAAATTATTAAATACCATAAACCAAAATATTTGTTTCTTGAAAATGTTCCAAATTTAATTGGACATAATAATGGTGAAACATGGGAATACATGAAGAAAAAAATATCAAAAATTGGTTATGATGTTGATCAAAAAATTTTATCACCAACAGATTATAACATCCCCCAAACAAGAAATAGACTTTATATAGTTGCAAAAAAAAATAAATTAACAGACTTTGAATGGCCAAAAAAAATTAAACAAACAAATAATCTTAAAAAATTTCTTGTTCCAAAACCAAAAAAAAATAAAAAATTATCTGATCTAAAGAAAGAAGTTTTAGATGTTTGGAAATATTTTTTAAAAAAAGTCCCAAAAAAAACTTATATTCCTAATCCTTTATGGACAATGGAATTTAAAGCAACGTATCCATATAAATCATCGACTCCTTATTCTACAGGTCTTAGAAAATTAAAAAAATATAAAGGTAAATTTGGTGTTAATCTTAAAAATTTAAATAAAGATGAGATTATGAATTCAATACCAAATTACGCAAAAATAAAAGTGAAAAAATTTCCTAAATGGAAAATTAGGATGATTAAAAGAAGTAGGGATTTTTATAAACAAAATAAAAAATGGGTCGATAAATTAATTGAAAAAATAATTAAACTTGAAAAAGAGTCATATCAAAAATTTGAGTGGAACTGTCAGGGAGATTCTTTTAATTTAAGAAAAAAAATTATTACATTTAGAGGTTCTGGAATAAGAGTTAGAAGAGATAAAAATTCACCTACTTTAGTTTCACAATGTATAACACAAGTTCCTTATTTGCCTTGGAAAAAAAGATATTTATCTTTAGAAGAATGTTTAAATATTCAAGGTTTCAAAGGTTTAAAAAGTTACCCTAAAGGATATGAAAAATTTTACATGACAATAGGAAATGCGGTTAATGTTGAAGTAGTATCAAAAATAGCCAAACAACTACTTAACTCGGAAAATGCAAATAGGACGTAAACTTATCTTTGCTTAAACTATCAACACTTTTTTTTTGCGATAGGTCGATTGTATAATTTATATTAGTTATAAACTCATCGTTATTTTCAAGTTTGCTAAGCCCTTTGACTTTAAAATATAATATGTTTTTTTTTGAATAATTAAAATCATACTTATATTCGTTTAGTTCTTCGAAAGGAGTTTTTCCAACAATTTTAAAAAATATTTTCTTCAATTTGTTATTTAAATTATCTAATTTGCAACCTTTTTTAATATCTTCATAAAGATCTACCACACTTAAACCCTTTAATGGATCTTCAGTTATCATAATTGATGCTATATAGTGATCATTTAAATTACTAACTAATTGATCATGTTTAAATTGATGTTTTCTATCTGTTTGTGTAGTACATTTGACTTCTAAAGCTTCATTATTATTGTAAAAATCGTATTTATCCTCCGCATGTTGATGCCAAGCTTCTAAACATTTTGTAATATTTTTACTACTCGCTATTAAAAACAACTCACCCCATAAACCAATTATACTTGATTGCTTATTTGGAAGTTCTCTGAATAAATCTATTAGAGTTTCAGTTTTATCTTTTATTTCTTTAGAAGTGGGTTCATCACCCAACTGTGAAATTGAAGTTTCACATATATCCAAAAAAATTTTAATTGTTTGAGGCTCACTAGATATACAAGACAAAATTGTATAATTTTCATTATCATTTTTTTCTTTTATTTTACAATTAATATTGAATCTTAGTCTTATATTCATTCCTTTATAAGGTGCTGATATTCGGTCCTCTCTTTTCGTAAAAATAAGTATTGATGGAAGTCCTTTGTAATTTTTTCCAATTCTATGATATTTACCAAAGATTAACTCAGTTTTAAATACATCATCTATCTCTTCGTTAGGTGTATCAAGTTTTTTAAAAATTTCCTCTAATGTAGACATTTTAATTAACTTTTAATAGATCTCGCCATAAATTCAAAGCTGGGTAGACATTAAAATACGGAACTGATTCAGTTAATGTCCCTTTGCAGGTTACATTATATAAATAAACTTGTAATGTTGGATAATCTAAACCAATAGATTTACCTTTAGTTGGCTTAGTTGCTCCTCTTAAAAAATCATAATGTATTTCTCTAGCCCCAGGAAATAAATTATAAGTTTCTTTATTTTCTTTATTATATCTTGTGTTTTTACCTGCGTGTGGATTAATAGCTAAACTTCCTTTTAGATTAGATCTATTTCTATCTTCTTCGGTTTCGCTTTGATAATTCATAAAAATAACAGGACAAATTCTTTGATTTATCTCTTTTCTTTCATCTTCTGAATATCCTTTAAAGTTTAAAGAGGCTAACAAGAAATCTTTCCACTCAAAATTATGAAATTTTAAATCCTTATAAAAGTAATCATAAAGGTCCGATATATTTAACTTTTTTGAGATAAAAATATCTTTTCTATTTTTTGCCCATTCTTTATATACTGGATTAATATCATCCATTTCTGAGATTGGTTCCAAACTATCTTTTAAAGTTTGTTGAAGTTTTAAATAAATTTTGTAATTGTTAATCAAATCATTTTTATTAAGTAGATGAGAAAATTTATTTACAATCGGCTCTTCAGCTTTGTATCTGAAAAGAGTTTTACTTCTAATAATTCCTTTTCTAGTAAGTTCATGTTTAGCAACACCTGAACCAAACCAAATGCCAGGCCAATCTTTAAAACTTTTTTCTGGGTAATTAGTGGTAAAATCATTCACACTATTTATAAAATTTTTATTTATTTCAGATATTTCTCTATAATATTTTTGTAAATTGTCAGATAAGTAAATTTGAATATAACTCTCATACTTTGCATGATATCCAAAAAAACGAGCTCTTTGTAAAAGAGTATCTTGTTGTTTACCACCAACTTTTCTAGATAAATAAGATATTGTTAATCCATTTACAGTATATCCTCTCTCTAGACCCACTCCACCGACCAATATTGCTGAGTATAATTCATCCCATTTAATCTCTGGAATTCTTTTGTTTCTCTCACTTGCATTAAACTCAAATAGTTGTGTTTCAGAGATAGCTATATTTATATGAGATAAAAAACTATCATCAAACTCAGGTATATTTTTTGGAGAATTTTTTTTGATATAATTTTCATATGTTTTTTTTAAGA
Source organism: uncultured Pelagibacteraceae bacterium (assembly GCA_902626245.1). Classification (GTDB taxonomy): domain Bacteria; phylum Pseudomonadota; class Alphaproteobacteria; order Pelagibacterales; family Pelagibacteraceae; genus Pelagibacter. Next base: position 15,058 of record CACOED010000016.1, read on the forward strand.
TTTCGACTGTTTCTATATATGCAGAATCTTTTTTGTCAGCTTTGAGACCATTTTTAATTTCATCAAGTATACCTTTAGTATAATTATAAAACTTAAAGTGATCTTTTACTTCGCTATGTGGATGAATAATCATAGATCTATTACTATCGTCTTCATCGTCCTCTTTATTTGCTAGGCCACTAGCAACAGAAATTATAAAAGTTATCACTGCTTTTTCTAAACTTTTTGGTCTTGAGTCATTAGAAATAATATCACTCAAATCTTCCTCAATTTGATTTATATGAAAATTATTTTTATGCTTAAAAGTTTTTTCTTCCCTAGGAAAAAAATGTTCTAAGCCTGTATAACCTTTTCCTGGTGGAAGTAAGTGTACAAATGATGGTTTAAGATTATTTATTTGATCAATAACCGTCAAAGCTTGGGGTGTTGCAGTATAACCAAGATAAGTATGAAAAGAAAAAATCGATCGTAAATTATTTATTTCACGAAATGTTGCTGTTTCTAGTTCTCTCAATAAAATATATGTTCCGGGAGGTGGTAATTCGTCATTCTCTAAATTATTTATATCTTTTAAGTATTCCTCACTCGTTGCGTATGCTTCTGAAATACTTTCCCAAGTATCCCCTTCATTTATCTGATAAATTTCATCTAATCGATTTCTTTGTTTTTCAGACAAATTTTTAACTTCATTTTGATAATCTTTGCTATTTAGTGAATGGTGATCACACTCATCATCAATTATTAATGTTGGTATATCTTTAATATTTGAACCTTCATCTTGAAATAATGTAGTTAACATTCTAATTCTAGCAGGGTTCTTATGAGTTACAATTAATAGTGTTTTTTTTCTCTCTTCAGGAAAATTTTTATCTTTAAAGTTCTCAGAAAATGTTCTTAATGTATTTGAATATTGTTCACTTCTCCAAGGATCTTTCGGATTATTTATTATTCTATACATTTTTCGTCCCTTTAATTCTTTTGTAATTCTTCCAGCGGTTTGAAAAGATAAAGGACTAACTGATCCAGACATTATGATTACTATTCCAAAACCATTATCTTTCGCCATAGCTGTAACTGATGTCATAGATAAAGTTTTTCCGCTTTGAACTTGACCTATTACAAGACCTGTAGAGTTTAAATTTGAACTAATTTGAGTATTTGGATCAATACATTTTGACAATATTATTGCAGCTTGATCAGAAATATCACTTTCAACTATATTTTTATTACTCTGTTTTTTAGATTTTAACCATTCACTAAACTTTGAACCTTCTCTATTTGGTTCCCATTTCTTTTGATTGTTATTCTCTACTGAAACCGTTGTATTCATAATTTAGTATCCAAGATCTGGAGGTTGTCTTCTAATTATTTCATTAAGTGACATTCTTATTGCATGAGCTTTGGATGTTCCTCTAGATTTTTCAACTATTTCTGCCAACGCAATATATTCTATTAGGGCAAGCATTCCTTCAACTTCATCAGGTTTAGATCCAAAATACTGTTGAGTAAAACCCATACCCATAGCTATTATAATGGTAATATCTTTTGTTCTATTCCCTTTTTCAAAAACTTGAATCCAATCTCTTTCATTTTTGTCATAATTTAAAACTATTTCAAAATTCCATGTATACCCCTCATATTTCATTTGTTTTCTTCTTACTTCTTTATCCTTTGGTTTTGGTTTTTCTTGTGGAGTATCCACTTGTCTTGGTATTTTTATTTCTTCGAGAATTTTTAAAGCAGCTGGAGCCAACTTTATAGCTCCATCCAAACCTTCTGATGTCTGAACTTTTATATCCCTTCCTCTTCTATCCAATCGATAATTTTTAGCTTGGTCAAAAATATTTATTTCTCCCATTTGTAAATTTTTTTTTAATTTTTCAATGAACTCAAGTTCGTCTCGATCATCCCAGATAAATCCATCTTTAATATGAGAAACAGATTGTCCATCTAAATGAATTTCACCAAAAATTCTTTGGTAAGAATGGCTTTGTGGATTTCCGAATATTTGTTCTGGTCTGTACCCTTTATTTTCACCTACACCCTGTATCAGTCTATCAAATCTAAATAAGTTAAAACCTGCATATTTTGTTTTTGCAAATCCAATATGTCCTTCATCAAAAATACCAGCAAATCCATGTGCTTTTTTAGATGCATAAGAAAAAGAAAATTTTTTAAACCATTTAATTTTTTTATTACTCTTTGTTTCGCCTACCTCATGAAAAAAAGGTGCGTTTAATATAGGAGGCATTTCATAATGCAATTTTTCATTGTCTACTCTTATTTCAATTCTATTTTTGTTTATGAAATGTCTATACATAGATGACAAATATTCTTTAATTTGTTTTTTATTTCTAGCTGTCTGTTCTCTGCGTAATTTATTTAGAATAACTTTTGTGCCATGTTGATTTGCTGAAGTAGTTTGTATTTTTGGTTTAAATTTAACCAATCCTTCATCTAATGCTTTGTCTAAATCAAATTTTATAGTTCTTTCTACTTTTTCACCTACTGCAGAACTTTGAACTTCAAATGCTTTTGAAAACCATAATGCAGCTGTTTTCATTCCCATTCCAAACTCAGATAAACCCTTGTCCTTTTCATCAGGTGCAGCACCAGCTTTAAAAGCTCTATCACAATCTTGTCTATTTATACCAGCGGCATTATCTTCAATTAGTATTTTTGACTTTGTTATATAAATTCCTATTCGAAGTTTCCAACTTGGAGAATGAATTTTGTGTAATTTTTTGTCATTATTAATATAACTCGATAAAGAGTTGTCTACAAACTCAGCAATTGCAGACATTGGAGTATATGGAATATGCGCAAAGTATGATAATGATTGAATTTCAGGACTAAAATCTATCTCAAAATTTTCGTTTTCTTTACTCATTTAAATTCTCAATTTTTGTTTCTATATTTTTTCTAATTAAATCACTTGCTTTTTGAAGTTTTTTTAAATTTTGGTATCGGTCCCATATATCTCTTTCTAATCCTCCACCTTGTCTTAAACCTTTTCCTCTAAACATTTCATCAAATCTTCTGAAATTTTGTAGTTTCATAGCAACTCCATTTGTATTCCTAAATGTTTTATTTAGACTAAGTTTATCTGATAAACCATTTAATCTTAGCAAATTGCTTAAAATTTTTACATCTCTTGAACTTTTTCCTGGGGGATTTGGTCTATGCAGCATATATAATTCTAGTGCAAGGACTAATTCAGAATATTCCCACTTTGGATTTTTAGTCATCTCGATGTATCCACTCTGTATTAAAATTATCTTTTGATTGGTATACTATATTATTAAAGTATTGTT
>CACOED010000017.1 GCA_902626245.1 uncultured Pelagibacteraceae bacterium
ATGTTTCCCCCAACTTTTAGTGTTAAAACTTTCCAGTTTATCATTTTCAAATAAAGATGCGTTGTTAATTAAGCAATCAAAATATTTTAATTTAGATTTAGAAAATTTTATAATTTTATTTACATCTATTTCTTTACTTAAGTCTCCTCTTACAAGATAAACTATAGTCTGATCTTTAATTAATTCTTTTTTTAGTTTTTCCGCATTTGATTTAGATTTATTATAATGTATGACAATTTCTACTCCTGGGCCTGATAGGCTTTTAGCAATTGCAGCACCAATACGTGTAGCGCCACCAGTGATTATTATTTTATTTGCTTCCATTTTTTCTTTCCTTTTTGTGCTCTTGTTCCAGGCATTCCCATAGTTGATCTTCCTTTGGGATAGAGTTTATTTTTTACATCGTACTGCCTAATTTTAGGATTTAAAGTGATTTCTAGTTCTGTGCTTTCAAGTTTCCTTATCTCATCCCTTATTTTTGCAGCTTCCTCAAACTCTAAATTAGATGCAGAATCTTTCATTTTTTTGTTCAGAGCTTTTAAATGTTTTTTTAAGTTTCCACCTATATTTGAACCTTCGCTAATTTTTACATAATCTTTTTCATAAACACTTTCTAAAATATCACCAATTTCCTTTTTAACTGTTTTTGCATCAATTTTATTTTTTTTGTTATAATCAAGTTGTATTTGTCTTCGTCTATTTGTTTCTTCAATTGCTTTTTTTATACTCTTAGTCTCTTTATCAGCATAAAGAATTACTTTCCCTTCTACATTACGAGCTGCTCTGCCAATAGTTTGAATTAGAGAGGTTTCAGATCTTAAAAAACCTTCTTTATCAGCATCCAAAATTCCAACCAATGCGCATTCTGGTATATCTAGACCCTCTCTTAATAAATTAATTCCAACCAAAACATCAAACACTCCCATTCTTAAGTCCCTCATAATTTCAATTCTTTCAAGAGTATCAATATCCGAGTGTAAATATCTTACCTTTATTCCATTTTCATGAAGATATTCCGTCAAATCTTCTGCCATCTTTTTTGTTAATGTTGTTACCAGTACTCTATAATTTTTACTGACAACGTTTTTACATTCATGCATTAAATCATCAACCTGGTTTTTTGCAGATCTAATTTCCACATTTGGATCTATTAGGCCTGTTGGTCTTATTACTTGATCAATAAATTTACCTTTTGTCTGCTCTAACTCCCAAGGTCCAGGGGTAGCTGATACAAAAACTGTTTGAGTTCTCATCATATCCCACTCTTCAAATTTTAAAGGTCTGTTGTCCATACATGATGGGAGTCTGAATCCATATTCTGCAAGAGTACTTTTTCTTGATCTATCACCTTTGAACATTCCATTTAGTTGGGGTACCGTTACATGAGACTCGTCTACGAATACCAAAGTATTATCTGGAAAATATTCAAATAGAGTAGGAGGTGGCTCTCCTGGTTTTCTTCCAGATAAAAATCTTGAGTAATTTTCAATTCCAGCGCATGAACCTGTGGCTTCAATCATTTCTAAATCAAATTTTGTTCTTTCCTCTAATCTTTGTGCCTCTAGCAATTTATTTTCTGACTTATGTTTTTTTAAGGTTATTTCTAACTCTTTTTTTATATTTAAAATTGCTTGCTCTACAGTTGGTTTAGGAGTTATGTAGTGACTATTTGCATAAACTTTAATTAAGTTTAGTTCTCTAACTTGATCTCCAGTTAATGGATCAAATTCTTCAATTTTTTCTAATTTGTCATCAAATAAACTTAATCGCCAAGCTCTATCTTCAAGGTGAGAAGGAAAAACTTCAATATATTCGCCTCTAGCTCTAAAAGTTCCTCGATAAAAATTTTGATCATTTCTTTTATATTGAAGAGCAACTAAAGATTTTATTATTTGCTCTCTATTGTAATCATAATTCTTTTGCAAAGTTAAAGTCATCTTACTATATGCTTCAACTGATCCAAGTCCATAAATACAAGATACGCTGGCAACAATTAAAACATCATCTCTTTCTAAAAGCGACCTTGTAGCAGAGTGCCTCATTCTATCTATTTGTTCATTTATTGATGCTTCTTTTTCTATATATGTATCAGATCTTGGAACGTACGCTTCTGGCGTATAATAATCATAATATGACACAAAATACTCAACAGCATTATCTGGAAAGAAACTTTTCATTTCACCATAAAGCTGAGCCGCAAGTGTTTTGTTTGGAGCTAAAATTAATGCTGGTCTATTTGTGGCCTCAATTACTTTAGCCATTGTAAAAGTTTTGCCCGATCCAGTTACCCCAAGAAGTACTTGATTAAATTCTCCTTTATTAGCACTTTGAACCAATTTTTTTATAGCTTCTGGTTGGTCTCCTGCAGGTTTAAAATCAGATTTAATTTTAAATTTTTTACCACCCTCAAGTTTTCCACTAATTTTTGGACTTTTACTCTGAATATCTGTAATTAAATCTTGATAAGTATTTTCCATATATTAAACAACGTAGTAGAATAATTTTATATTTCAATGAGCATAATATCAGATAGTTTAAAAAGGATTAAACCATCACCAACTATATCTGTAACTCAAAAAGCTAGAGAATTAAGAGATGCAGGAAAAGATGTAATTGGACTGGGAGCGGGCGAACCAGATTTTGATACACCAAATAATATAAAAAATGCAGCTATAAAAGCCATTAGAAGTGGTGATACCAAATATACAGCAGTTGATGGAACACCTGCTTTAAAAAAAGCGATAATCAGAAAATTTAAAAAAGAAAACAACCTAAGTTATTCAAAAGAAGAAATTACTGTAGGAACTGGTGGCAAACAAGTTCTTTACAATGCGTTCATGGCAACTTTGAACAGAGGAGATGAAGTAATTATTCCTGCACCTTTTTGGGTTTCTTATCCCGATATGGTTTTGTTAGCGGGTGGTAAACCAAAAATTGTTAAATGTAATGAGGTAGATAATTTTAAATTAACTCCAAAAAAATTAAGAAAAGCAATTACAAAAAAAACTAAGTGGCTAATATTAAATTCACCATCAAATCCTACAGGAGTAAGTTATACAAGAGCAGAGATAAAAAAATTATCCCAAGTATTAATTAATCATAAAAAAATTCATATTTTAAGTGATGATATCTATGAGCATATTTCTTATGATAAATCAAAATATTTTACCATTGCTCAAATATCTAATTTAAAAAATAGAACACTTACTATGAACGGTGTAAGCAAATCATACGCTATGACCGGTTGGAGAATAGGTTATGCAGGTGGACCAAAAGAAATTATTAAGGCTATTCGTAAAGTACAATCTCAATCAACATCAAACCCTTCTTCTGTAAGTCAAGCTGCTGCAGTTCAAGCTTTAAATGGAAATCAAAATTTTATAAAAGTAAGATCAAAAGAATTTGAGAAAAGAAGAGATTTTGTTGTTAAAAGCTTAAATAAAATCAAAGGAATTAAATGTTTAATACCTAACGGAGCATTTTACGTATTTCCAAGTTGTAAAGGTCTTTTGAATAAAAAAACTAAATTAAAAAAAGATACTGATTTTGTTAAAAAGCTTTTAGAAAAAAAAAATGTAGCGGTCGTACAAGGGTCAGCTTTTGGATTGGAAGGTTACTTTAGAATTTCTTATGCAACCTCAATGAAAAATTTAAAAAAAGCCATGAAAAGAATTAAATCTTTCTGTGAAAGTTTAAACTAATTAATGAAAACAGCCTTATTATTTGGTTCATCTGGATTAATCGGTGGACATCTACTTTATAAATTAATTCAAAATAATGATTATAATAAGATTAAAATTTTCGTTCGCTCAGAACCTGAGATTAAAGATCCAAAAATACAAATAATTAAAACAGACTTTAATAATTTGAAAAAACATATGGAAGATATCAAAGGTGAAGATTGTTTTTTCTGCATTGGTACAACAAAACAAAATTCACCTGATAAAAAAGAGTATAAAAGGGTTGAGCGAGATATGCCTGTGGAAATAGCAAAGATTGCTAAAGCAAATTCAGTTAATTCTTTTATATTCGTCTCATCTGGGTTTGCAGATTCAAAAAATTCAGGTGCTTATTTGAGATATAAAGGTGAAGTTGAAGAGGAACTAAAAAAATTAAATTTTACTAAACTTACTATATTGAGACCCTCATTTTTATTGGGCAATAGAAAAGAAAAAAGATTTTTTGAGAAAATAGGTATATTTTTATTTAAATTTTTTTCACCTTTATTTTTAGGATCATTAAAAAAAATGAAACCAATTCAATCCGAAAAAGTTGCCCAAGCAATGATTAAACTTTCTAATTACGATTCTACCAAAATAGTATTTGAGTCTAATGAAATAGTTGAAATTATTAAAAACTAGTGGGACAAAAATTTTTCAGCTTCAAGAGCAGCCATACAACCCATTCCAGCAGCAGTTACAGCTTGTCTAAAAATTTTATCCTTAACATCTCCAGCAGCAAAAACACCTGGTATATTTGTTTCTGTTGAATCTGGTTTTGTTGTTAAATATCCCTCTTTATCCATATCTAATTGATCTTTAAATAGTTGAGTTGCCGGGTCATGTCCAATTGCAACAAACAATCCATCAATTTTTAATTCATTAATTTTATTCGTTTTTACATTTTTAATTTTTAATCCCTTAACATTTTTAGGGTTATTTTCTCCAATGACTTCTTCGACAACACTGTCCCAAATAATTTCAATTTTTTTGTTAGCCTTTAATTTACTTTGAAGCATTTTTTCAGCCCTTAAAGAATCTCTGCGGTGAATTAATTGAACTTTTGATGCAAATTTTGTAAGAAACATTGCCTCTTCAACTGCAGCATTTCCACCACCTACAACTGCAACAGTTTTATCTTTAAAGAAAAATCCATCACATGTTGCGCAAGCTGATACTCCAAATCCTCTAAATTTTTGTTCAGATTCAATATTCAACCATCTTGCCTGCGCTCCAGTTGAAATTATAATTGAATCAGCAGTATATTTTTGACCACCATCTCCAATAGCTTCAAATGGTTTAGATTTTAAATTTACAGAAGAAATATGATCATCTATCATTTCCGTGCCAACAGCATTTGCTTGGTCTCGCATTTGTTCCATTAACCATGGTCCTTGAATTACTTCAGCAAAACCGGGATAGTTTTCAACATCAGTTGTAGTTGTTAATTGTCCACCTGGTTCCATACCAGAAACCATTATAGGTTTTAACATCGCTCTTGCAGCATAAACTGCAGCTGTATATCCGGCCGGACCAGATCCAATTATTAACACTTTTGTGTGTTTAGTTGGATTTTGATTCATATCAAAGCTATATAGTAATTAATGAGCAAATTAAAAGGGTTATTATTGACGGAAGGAATGCATGGCATGATAAGCCAGGTTGAAGGTTTAGCAAAAGCAATGGGTATTGATTTTACTCACCATAAAGTTGAACTAAATAGTTTCTGGAAATTAATTCCCCCGAATCTAACTCCTATTTCTAATTTTGTTTTTAAACAAATCAATGCTACAGATTTTGATATTATAATATCATGCGGAAGAAAAAGTGTAATACCCTCAATATATTTAAAAAAGAATTCAAAAAAAAAAATTCTAAACATTCATATTCAAGATCCTAAAGTTTCATTAAATAATTTCGATTTTGTTATTGCACCCGAACACGACAGTTTAAAAGGAAATAATGTAGTTTCTTCAAAAGGAGCAATACATTACTTAACAATAGAAGAAGTTAAAAAAAATCATCGTTATCTAGAGGAAAAACTTGATAAAAAAAAAGAATATCTATTATTAGTTTTGGGTGGTCCTAATAAATACTATGATTATGACGATAAAAATCTAATAAATATTTTTGATAAAATTAACAAAATTTTAATAAACAATAATTTGCAAACGATAGTAATTCCATCAATGAGAACACCAAAGAGAACAATAAATTTAGCAAATAAACTACTTGGCAAAGAAAACCTTATAATTACAAATATTGATAAAAAGGCTTATCTATCAGGATTGTCTCTAGCGAAATATATTGTTGTTACCTGCGACTCTACATCAATGATATCAGAGGCAGCAATAACAGGAAAACCTATATATATTGCAGAAATTCCGCCAAAAAAAAATGATCGTAGATTTAAAATGTTTAGGGAATTATTTAGTAAATTAAATATAATAAAAAGTTTAAATGAAAAACTTGAAACTTGGAATTATAAAAGTTTAAACGAAACAAATAGGATTGCAGAAGAAATTAAAAAAAAAATATCATAATGTCATTTTTAAAATCAATTGAAAAAAAATCTGAAAAGTTTGAAAGTCCTTTTACTCATTGGGAATTAAATGAACCTTTAACGAATGAACAGATCAATGAGATTGTTAATGCAGATATTGCTAATCCAAAAGAGTTTAATCTTAATTATGATGGAACTAGGGCTATTGATGGTGGAGAAGGGAAATTTAGAGAAGGTATTTCTGATGGAGGAAAAGCTTTAAAATTTAGGTGTTTTATAACAAAAGAAAATACTAAAAAATTTCCTAATTTAACAAATTTTATTCAAGAACTTCAAAATAAAAAAACTTACGAAAAAATTTCAAGTCTTATAGGTAAAGATTTGTCTAATTCCTATGTTAGAGTTGAAGTTATATGTGATAGAAAAGGTTTTTGGTTAAAACCTCATTGTGATATTAAAGAAAAGCTTATTTCATGCCTACTTTTTGTTAATAAATTTAATGAAAGCGAAGATTTAGGAACAGACTTTTATGATAGTGAATTAAAAAAAATTAAAACTCTTCCCTATAGAAATAATTACGGATATTTTTTTTCAAGTGGTCCAAATACTTGGCATGGGATGGAAAAAAAAGAAATTATTAAGGAAAGACGTTGTCTTCAAGTTAATTATGTTACATTTAAAACTGATTGGAAAGTTGAAGATTAAATTTCTTGTAAAGATTTAACTTCTATTTTTTTTGTTTTTAAAGATTTAATTGCCTCTAAAAAAGCATAAGCAGTTGACATATTAGTACAATAAGGAACTTTATTAATTAAAGTTGATCTTCTTAAAGAAGTAGAGTCTTGGATACGGTATTTACGTTTTCCACCGCCAGTATTAATTACAAGAGCAATTTTTTTTGAATTTAATACATCAATAATATGTGGGGAGCCTCCACTTACCTTATTTATTTTTTTACATCTAATGCCATTTTTAATAATTCTATTAGCGGTTCCTTCTGTTCCACATAAAGTAAAACCTAATTTTACCAATTTTTTTGCTAAATCTACTCCTTCTGTTTTATGTTTGTCTTTTAAAGAAATAAATGCCATTCCTTTAGTTGGCAATGAATTTTGAGAAGCAATTTGACTTTTAGCATACGCCAAACCAAAATCTTTATCTATTCCCATTACCTCTCCAGTTGATTTCATTTCAGGACCTAATAAAACGTCAACGTTAGGAAATTTATTAAATGGAAATACTGCCTCTTTAACAGCAAACATATTTTTATTTTTAATTTTTAAATTGAATTTTTTCAATTTTTCTCCTGCCATTATTCTCGAAGCAATTTTGGCCAGGGGAATTCCCTTAGCTTTGGAAACAAAAGGAACGGTTCTACTGGCTCTTGGATTAACTTCTATAATATAAATTTCATCATTTTTAATTGCAAATTGGACATTCATAAAACCTTTTACATTTAATGCTAATGCTAATTTCTTAGTTTGATTATTAATTTCATCAATTAATTCTTTTTTGATAGCCACTGGAGGTATACAACACGCTGAGTCTCCAGAATGAATTCCAGCTTCTTCGATATGCTGCATAATACCAGCTACAAAAACATCCTTCCCATCAGATATTGCATCAACATCTACTTCCATTGCATTATTAATAAACCTATCTATTAAAATTGGATTGTTTTCTGCTGCCCTAAATGCTTCTTGGACAAAATCTTTTAGTTGGTTTTTTTCATGAACAATTTCCATAGCCCTACCTCCTAAAACATAAGAAGGCCTTACAACAAGTGGTAAACCAATTTCAGATGCTATTTTTATGGCTTCATTGTATGTCTTGGCTATTCCACTATCTGCCTGTTTTAATTTTAATTTAATTAAAAGTTTTCTAAATCTTTCTCTGTCCTCAGCTAAATCGATTGATGAATATTGAGTTCCTATAATTGGTAAAGAGTTATCATTAAGAAATTTCGCTAATTTAATAGGAGTTTGACCACCAAATTGTGCGATTATACCAATTAAATTTCCTCTTGATTTTTCCTTTAAAATTATGTTGTGAACATATTCTTCAATCAAAGGTTCAAAATATAATCTATCACTTGTATCATAATCAGTTGAAACAGTTTCTGGATTACAGTTGATCATTATTGTTTCAAATCCAACTTCTTTTAAAGAATAGCTTGCTTGACAACAACAATAATCAAACTCAATTCCTTGGCCTATTCTGTTTGGTCCGCCACCTAGAATAATTATTTTATTTTTTTTAGAAGGATCTGCCTCACATTCTGTATTTAATGAAAAATTTCTTTGATATGTTGAGTACATATAAGGAGTGAAGGATTTAAATTCAGCTGCACAAGTATCTACTTTTTTGTATACAGGTAAAACTTTTAAAGCAATTCTTTTTTTTCTAACAATTTTCTCATTTATATTAGTTAGTTGAGATAATTTTTTATCTGAAAACCCTATTGATTTAATTCTATTAAATTCATTAAAATTTTTAGGTAAACCTTTTTTTGATATTTTATTTTCTTCGTCTACAATCTCTTTAATTTGCTCTAAGAACCAAGGATCAACTTTTGATAATTTATATATTTTTTTTAAATTAATTTTTCTACGTATTGCTTCTGCAATTAATAAAATTTTGTTTGGAATATTTATTTTTAGTTTCTTTTCAATATCATTTTTATTTAAATCAAAAATTCTATCCAAACCTGAAAAACCAATTTCTAAAGATATTAATGCTTTTTGAAGAGATTCTTTAAAGTTTCTTCCAATCGCCATTGCCTCACCTACCGATTTCATTGAGGTTCCTAATATTGCTGGTGAACTAGAAAACTTTTCAAAAGTAAATCTTGGAATTTTTGTAACTACATAATCTATAGTTGGCTCAAAAGAAGCAGGAGTAACTTTGGTAATCTCATTTTTTAATTCATCAAGTGTGTAGCCAACAGCAAGTTTTGCAGCTACTTTTGCAATAGGAAAACCAGTTGCTTTTGAAGCAAGCGCAGAAGACCTAGAAACTCTAGGATTCATTTCTATAACTACCATTCGTCCATTTTTAGGATTAATAGCAAATTGAACGTTAGATCCACCAGTTTCTACCCCAATTTTTCTTAAGCATGCAATAGAAGCATTTCTCATAACTTGATATTCTTTGTCAGTAAGAGTTAAAGCAGGAGCTATTGTTATTGAATCTCCAGTGTGTATTCCCATTGGATCCAAATTTTCAATAGAGCATATTATGATACAATTATCTTTTCTGTCTCTAACGACCTCCATTTCAAATTCTTTCCAGCCTTCCAAGCATTCTTCTACTAAAACTTGATTTACCGGTGAAGCGTCAAGACCTTCCTTGACACGTTTTAAAAAATCTTTTTTTGTTTTAGCCATACCACTTCCAAGTCCACCAAGAGTAAACGCAGGTCGGATTATTGCCGGTAACCCAACTTTACTTAAACATCTCTTAATTTGTTTTATGTTGTTAACTATTTCTGATTTTGGAAGATTTAATCCAATATCACGCATATTTTTTCTAAATTTTCTTCTATCTTCTGCGTTAGAAATGGCTTTTGAATTTGCCCCAATTAATTCAATTTTATATTTTTTCAACAATCCAATTTTTTCTGCTTTGATTGCTAAATTTAATGCAGTTTGCCCACCCATGGTTGGTAAAATTGCATGAGGTTTTTCTTTTATTAAAATTTTTTCTAGGATATCTAATGTTATTGGTTCGACATAAGTTTTGTCTGCAACACCAGGATCAGTCATAATTGTTGCTGGGTTTGAATTGATTAATATTACTTTGTAACCTTCATCTTTTAACGCTTTACATGCCTGAGTGCCGGAGTAATCAAATTCACAGGCCTGACCAATAATTATTGGTCCAGCTCCTACTACTAAAATTTTTTTAATATCTTTTCTTTTTGGCATTTTTTTTTACTTCATTAATAAATTGATTAAACAAATAATGACTATCCTGGGGACCAGGATTTGACTCAGGATGATACTGTACAGAAAAAACAGGTTTATTTTTTAATTTTATTCCTTCTACACAATTATCAAATAAAGATTTATGTGTCATTTCAACATTTTTTGGTAAACTTTCTTTAACTACTTCAAATCCATGATTTTGACTTGTAATTTCAACTTTATTATTAATTAGATTTTTTACTGGATGATTTGCTCCTCTATGACCTAGCTTCATTTTTTTTGTCCTTGCATTAAGTGCTAAAGCCAACAATTGATGTCCAAGACATATACCAAATATCGGAATATTTGATTTTATTAACTTTTGGATTATATCAACTGCATATTTTCCTGTTGCAGCAGGATCACCAGGACCATTCGATAAAAAAATACCATCAGGTTTCAATTTAATTATACCTTCGAATTCAAGATTACAAGGAACTACGATTACTTCACAATCAAAATTAGAAAAATATCTTAAAATATTTTTTTTAATTCCATAATCAATTGCAATAATTTTATATTTTTTCTTTTTATTTTTTTCAAAACCTTTTTCTTTTCTCCACGTTTTGAAACCTTTCCAAATATATACTTTTTTCGTTGTAACCGTTCTTGCTAAATCCAAGCCATTTAATCCAGGCCATTTAATAGAACTATTTGTCAATTTTTTTAAATTAAAAGTTCCCTTATTATTATTAGAAATTGTGCCTTTTGGCGCTCCTTTATCTCTAATAAAATTAGTTAAGCCTCTTGTATCTAATCCTGTTATACCTACAATCTTATTTTTTTTTAGCCAAGAATCTAATTTTTTTAATGATCTATAATTTGATGGATTGGTTATTTCGGTATTTAAAATAACTCCTTTGGTCCAAATCTTGTCGGACTCATGATCCTCTTTATTAGTTCCAACATTTCCTATATGAGGAAAAGTAAAATTAATGATTTGTCCAGCATAAGAAGGGTCTGATATAATTTCTTGATATCCCGTAAGCGAGGTATTGAAACAAACTTCTCCAGTAGCCGTTCCCTTATAACCAATACCAATACCTTTAAAAATTGTTTTATTTTCAAGAACTAAAACGCCCGATGATAAATTTGAAAAATTTTTTGAGTTTTCTTTTTGCTTTTTGTTCAATTACAACTCATGAGTTAAAGGTTAATACAATAAAACGTATTTTTTCGCAACAGATCTAATATATTTTTTTTAAAATACAATTTGTTCTTTTGAACAATTTTTTCTATACAGTGGATAAAATAAATGGACCTCAAAAATAAAATTAATTTGGATTATAATGAAGCTTTAAAAGCTAAGGATAAATCAAAAATATCAACTTACAGGTTAATTTTATCAGCTATAAAGGATCTTGATATATCTAATAGATCAGGACCTAATAAGAAAGATACTGACGATACTGATATTAAAACGCTTTTAAAAAAAATGATTAAGCAAAGAGTCGAATCAATTGATGTTTATAAAAAAAATAATAGAGAAGATTTATTAAAAATTGAAGAAAATGAACATAAAATATTATCTTCTTATTTACCAAAACAATTAAGTGAGGAAGAAACTAAGAAAATATGCTCTGATGTAGCACAAAAAATTGGAGCCACTTCATTAAAAGATATGGGAAAAGTAATGGGAGAACTAAAAAAAAATTACTCAGATACTTTAAATTTTTCTAAAGCAGGCTCATTATTAAAAGAGATATTAGGAAAATAATAAAATTTATGAAATATCCAAAAGAATACCTAGATGAAATTAAAACACGTTTAAAAGTTTCAACTGTAGTTTCTAAATCAGTTAATTTAAAAAAAAGAGGAAAAGAATTTGTAGGACTTTCTCCATTTAAAACTGAAAAAACACCATCGTTTACTGTTAACGATGAAAAAGGTTTTTATCATTGCTTTAGTACAGCAGAGCATGGAAATATTTTTGATTTTATAATGAAAACTCAAAATTTAAAATTTGGAGAAGCAGTAAAGTATTTGGCAAATTTAGCAGGCATGCAGCCTTATACATTTTCTAAAAGAGATGAAGAAAGAGAAAAAATGTGGAACGAGTATTCTGAAATATTTAAAATGTATGTGGAATTTTATCATAATGAGCTTTTAAAAAATCAAGACTTTAAATTTGCAAGAGAATATTTAAAAAAACGAAAATTATCAAAAGAAGATGTCCTAAACTTTAAAATTGGTTTTGTTCCTTTCAAATCAAATTTTTATGAAAAAATAAAATCTAAGTTCGATAAAAAAAATATTATAGATACGGGTTTATTTTATTTTGATGATAAAAAAGAAATTTATGTAGAGAGATTTAGAGATAGAATCATTTTTCCAATTAATAGTATTACTGGACAACCAATTGCTTTAGGTGGAAGAACAATTAATGAAAATAATTATTTGGCAAAATATATTAATTCGCCAGAAACTCCCTTTTTTAAAAAGGGTTCAAATTTATACAATCTGGATTATGCAAGAAAATTATCAAACAAAATTGAACATGTTTATTTAGTCGAAGGATATATGGATGTGGTTGGCTTAAAAAGTAAAGGTATAGAAAATGTAGTTGCTAATTTAGGAACCTCACTTACAGATAGACAAATATCAATTTTGAATCAATTTTATAATGATTTAATAATTTGCTTTGATGGAGATGAAAGTGGATATAAAGCAGCGTTAAGAGCTGCGGAAAATTTAATAAAAGAATTAAAACCAGAAAAGCAAATTTCATTTTTATTTCTACCTGATAAAGAAGATCCAGATAGTTTTGTTAGTAAAAATGGTAAAGATTTTTTCATAGAATTTACAAAAGAGCAAAAAATATCGATTCACAATTTTATATTTAATCACTATAAAAATGAGACTAAAAACGATCCATCATCCTTAGCAATATTTGAAAAAAAAATAAGATCAATAGCATATTCAATAAAGGATGAATTTATAAAAAAATATGTATTAGAGTTTTTTCTTGAAAAGATAAGTTTATTAACCCCAAATGCAAATCAAAATAAAAATAAAAATAAAAATTTTTATAAAAAGATTAAATCATTAAAATCTACTCAAAAACATTTTAATGAGACAAAAAATTTGAGTTCAATTGAAGTTAAAGAGTTTTCATTCTTGTATATAATTATTAATAACTTAGAGTTAATTAAAAATAATTTAAATTTATTAGAAAACGTAAAATTGTTTTCAAATGAAAATAAAATTATTTATGAAAGTTTGCTCAAACAGTTTCAAAATAATCAGAACCTTTCAAAAAATGATTTGTCATTAGACCCTCAAATACTAGATAAAATTACACAATTTGCATCAATTAAGCATATATTAAATAAAATTGATAATGACGAATATAAGACAATTGAATTACTTGAAGAAATAATCGGTGATATAAAAAATTATGAGTTGGAAGCCAGAATAGAGAAATTAGAATCAAAATTCTCGAAAGATTTAGACGAAAGCACATTTAATGAAATTAGAGAATTAAAAAAATCTCAAAAAATCAACTAAATCAATAAATTTAAATATGGATTTTTTTTTATTTACCACTATATAAGTACTCCGAACTAAATTGCTGTGGAACGAATTATTACAAAATCATTTGCTAGACTGATGGGTCGTGGGATCCATAGAGGTTTTATTACTCATGAAGAGTTAAGCAAATCTCTTGGAAAAAGAAATTTATCTATAGAAAATCTTTCCCAAGCTTTTATGCATATTCTAGATGATAAAATTTCCTTAGTAGAAAAAAAATCTGATTTCAAAACTTTAAAGAAAAAAGAGTCAACTTCAAAAGAAGAAGGCAAAACTATTGAAAAGAGTGATGACCCAATTAGGATGTATTTAAGAGAAATGGGTGGTGTTGAACTCTTATCAAGAGAAGGAGAAATTGCTATAGCAAAAAGAATTGAAGCAGGAAAGGATGTAATGTTAAATGCCTTATCGCAAAGTCCAATTACTGCTCAACAGTTTTTTGAATGGGATACAAAACTGCAAAATGATGAAATATTAGTAAGAGAAATTATTGATATTGATACAAATTATACCGAAGATGAAGAAACAGGGTCTAGTAATAAACAAAAGAAATCTAATTCAGATTCGACAGAAGACGTAGCAGAAAACAACGAAGTTTCAGATGACGAATTTAATCCTACCCTTGCAGCAATGGAGACTGAAATTAAGCCAAAAATTTTACAAACTGTAAGCAATCTTAAAAAAGATTACAACAAACTAATTAAATACCAAAATGAAAAGCTTCAAAACTTGTTAAAATCTCAAACGTTTTCAACTTCTAAAGAAAAAAATTACAAAAAAATTGTAGATGGAATTTTAGAAAATATAAAATCTTTACAGCTTTCACCTTCAGTTTTAGAGGAATTGGTACAAAAACATTATATAGAAAATAAAAAAATAATTTCTTTAGAAGGTAATTTATTGCGCCTTGCACTAGATAGTAAAATATCTAGAGAAGAGTTTATCAAGTTTTATGTCGGAAACGAAATTAATCCAAATTTAAAAGCATTTTTGGGAACAAATGATTTATGGAAAAAATTTTTACAAAAAAATAAAGACAGTTTTAAAGATATAAGAGAAAGATTAGTAGAGATTAGCAATAAACTTGGAATATCAGTAACAGATTTTAAAAAATTAGTTAGCAGAATACAAAAAGGGGAAAAAGAATCCAGAATTGCAAAAAAAGAAATGGTTGAAGCCAATCTTAGATTGGTCATATCAATTGCTAAAAAATATACAAATAGAGGGCTTCAATTTTTAGATCTAATTCAAGAAGGAAACATTGGATTGATGAAAGCAGTTGACAAATTTGAATATCGAAGAGGATATAAGTTTTCAACTTATGCAACTTGGTGGATTAGACAAGCAATTACAAGATCAATTGCCGATCAAGCTAGAACTATTAGAATTCCTGTACATATGATTGAGACAATTAATAAAATTGTCAGAACTCAAAGATTAATCTTAAGTGAATTTGGTAGAGAGGCAACACCAGAAGAGCTATCAAAAAAACTAAGAATGCCATTAGATAAAGTTAGAAAAGTTTTAAAAATATCAAAAGAACCTGTCTCATTAGAAAAACCTGTCGGAGACGAAGAAGATAGTAGTCTTGGAGATTTTATAGAAGATACAAAAGCTTTAGCACCATTAGAACAAGCTATAAAATCTAACTTAAGCGAAGCTACTACAAAAATTTTGTCAACATTAACTCCAAGAGAGGAAAGAGTTTTAAGAATGAGATTTGGTGTTGGTATGAATACCGATCATACCTTAGAAGAGGTTGGTTTACAGTTTTCTGTTACCAGAGAAAGAATAAGACAAATTGAAGCTAAAGCTCTAAGAAAGTTAAAGCATCCTAGTCGATCAAAACAGCTCAAAAGTTTCTTAGATAGTTAAATAATCTGGGCCTTTAGCTCAAAAGTAGAGTGTCGCATTGACATTGCGAAGGTAGTAGGAGCATTACCTACAAGGCCCACCATTTTATCAATTAATAATATCAACTATTAAGAGATATTTTTTTATTTAATTGTGTAAATTTTAAATATCATATCGTATTTTTTTTAAGGCTTGAAGCAATTTTAAAAACAAAGTAAAACCGAGAATAATTTTGGGCCTGTAGCTCAGTTGGTTAGAGCAGTACACTCATAATGTATTGGTCCCAGGTTCGAGTCCTGGCGGGCCCACCACATAAAATAATTAGTCTTTTTCTACAAACTCTATAAGATTTTTAAACAAAGCATTAATATCTCCATCATTACTTTGGATAATTGAATAAAACTCCTCTTTTTGAACTTTAGCCAAACTAACACCTTCAATGATAAGATCTATTATTAGAGGATTGTTTGGATCTTTCGTAACAACTCTCCAATCAACTTTTACCTCAGGTTTATCATCAGTGGCTATAAGAGTACTTGAAACCATAGTATATTTATCATTCAATTTTTTTTGAGAATTAACAATAATTTTTGGATCTGAATACTGAGCCAATCTACTTGAAAATGTTTTTAAAAAATATTTAGTAAAAATCTCCAAATATTCTTCTTTTTTCTGATCTGAAATATTTTTTCTATATTTTCCAAGCGAATAAAATCCTATTCCCTTTATATCAACTGTATTTAATGCAATTACTTTTAGTTTACTTATTTTAAGATCTTTACTTAAATTTTGGTCTAGAGCCTTGGCTGCTCTATCTACTGTTTGTTGAACAAAATCCTTAGGTTCAATTGAAAATGAACTGGATGTAAAAAATAAACTTAAAATTGTAATTAATAGTAATTTGAAAGCTTTATTAACAAGCATTATATTCAAATTTATTCAATTTCTTCCCAGTCGCTATCGTCTTGAGTTTGAGTTGCACCGCTTGCATTAGCTATTCTTTTACGTCTATCTTGTAAGTATAAACTTTTTACCGATGCATAAAAATC
>CACOED010000018.1 GCA_902626245.1 uncultured Pelagibacteraceae bacterium
TCTTTATCTAAAACTTTGTATATTTCTTTTGTTGAATTAATTTTATTTTTTTTTTTTAAATATTCTGATTTTAAAATTAATTTAATATGAAATTTATTTTTATCATTCGAGAGATGATTTCGATGTAAAAAAGATTTATCTTCTATTTCAATTTTGTCACAGGGAATATTTTTACTTATTTTATTTTTTACTATTTCGATTAATTGACTTATATTCATAATTTATAATAATATATATAATGAAAAACATTTGTGATTGGAATAATTGTTTTGAAGAAGCTCATTATAAAGCACCGGTAGAAAAAGATAATAGTAAAAAGTATAGAATGCTCTGTTTAAGTCATATTAAAGAATTTAATAAAAACTGGAATTATTTTGAAGGAATGGATGATAATCAAATTTATGAATTTATTAAATCAGATATGACCTGGCACAAACCGACGCAGAGTTTTTCATCGTCTGACAATTTTTTTAAAATTCTTTGGAATAATGCGTTAAAAGATGACGTTAATAAAAGTAAACTTAACAGTCATTTTGACCATATGAGTAAATTTAGATTTAATAATAATGACGTGAAAGCATTTAGCATTCTTGGAATTTCAGTTGGAATAAAGTGGGAAAAGGTACAAGAAAAATTTAAAAAACTTGTCAAAAAATTTCACCCTGATATGAATGCAGGAAATAAAAAATTCGAGGATAAGCTTAAAATAATTACGTTAGCATATACTCAATTAAAAAATACATATAGAGAAAAAAATTGACAGCTAATTTAAACACAGAACCAGACATTAAAATTTCAGTTAATCAAACTTTTGGTATTGAAAGTGATATGGAAGTTGAAGCTTTTTCAAAAAAAAATGAATACGTTCCTGAAATAGATAAAAACTATAAGTTTGATAGAGATACAACTTTGGCAATTTTATCTGGATTTTCATTCAACAAAAGATGTTTAGTATCTGGTTATCATGGAACGGGAAAGTCAACACATATTGAACAAGTTGCAGCGAGATTAAATTGGCCGTGCATAAGAGTTAATTTAGATAGTCATATTAGCAGAATTGATCTTATTGGAAAAGACGCAATCGTAATTAAAGATGGAAAACAAATTACAGAATTTAAAGAAGGAATATTGCCTTGGTCAATACAAAATCCAATAGCATTAGTATTTGATGAATATGATGCAGGAAGACCAGATGTTATGTTTGTAATACAAAGAGTTTTAGAGGCTGAAGGTAATTTTACTTTACTTGATAAAAACAAAGTAATTAAACAAAATAAATATTTTAGACTTTTTGCAACCTCTAATACTGTTGGTCTTGGAGATACAACTGGTCTATATCATGGTACCCAGCAAATTAATCAGGGACAAATGGATAGATGGAATATTGTTACTACATTGAATTACTTAGAAATGGAAAAAGAAATGGAAATAATTTTAGGAAAGAACAAAAATTTAAACAACACTAAGGGAAAAGAAAAAGTAGCAAATATGATAAAGGTTGCTACCTTAACTAGAAAAGGATTTATGGGAGGTGATATTTCAACTGTTATGAGTCCTAGAACAGTTCTTCATTGGGCAGAAAATTCAGACATATTTAAAGATACAGGATATGCTTTTAGAGTTACTTTTTTAAATAAGTGTGATGAAGTAGAAAAAAATACTATAGCTGAATATTATCAAAGATGTTTTGGAGAAGATTTACCAGAATCGTTGGTAAATAGTCAGAAACAATGAAAAAAGAAGACAACCTAAAAGAAAAATTTAAACAAGCTCTAATTTCAACAGTTAAGGTTATTTCAGACGATTATAAATTAGAAAAAAAAGTAAATAAAAATTCAAGTTCAAAAAACTATAACTTTTTTGAAATTGATAATTTAAATTACAAACAAGATTACATAAAGCTGAGAGCAGAAACTGACTCTGAGGCATTAAAAAGAAAATTTTCAAATATTAAAATCTATCAAAAAAATCTTCCAAAAAACTCCTCTTGTAAATTACTTTATGATATTTCTGAAAAAATAAGATATGAAATTTTAGGAACAAAAATATTAAAAGGAATTTCAAAAAATTTAAGAGATAATTATTCAAATAGAATTAATTTGAAGCGGAAAGACCAACTTAAGTCAAAAGATGATGTACCAATAGCAGAAGCTTTTGAGCTATATATGCTTAAAAATTTTTTAGATATTAAGTTAAATTCATTATCAGAGAAAATATTGGGTTATTGGGAAAAAGATTTTATTTCATCTTTTGAAAAACATTTAACTTATTTAAACAAAAATATTGAAAATCAAGAAAATTATAACTCAAAATTATCAGAAATTTTACAAAACATGGAGATTTTTGACTCTGAAAATGATGATGAAAAACAAGATAATAATGAAAATGACGATTCAAATAATCAAAATAATGATCAAGATAATCAAAATCAAGCGCGAGATGAACAAGAAAAAAAACAAGAAGAAGAAAGTCAAAGTGGTATTGATGGAGATTATGACCTAAATGAGTCTATAATGAATGAACAGTTAGTAGATACAGATTCTAGCAAACAAAGTAATGAAAAAGTTATTCAGAAAAAAAATTTAAATAATGAAGACAAAGAATATCATTTTTATACAAATAAATTTGATGAAATAGCTAAAGCTGAAAATCTTGAAACAAATGAAGATATATCAAAATTAAGAAAAAGTTTAGATCAACAACTGACAAGCTTTCAAGATTTAATTAAAAAATTAGCAAATAAACTTCAAAGACAGCTATTAGCAAAACAAAATAGAGCATGGGAATTTGATTTAGAAGAAGGCTTATTAGATAGTTCAAAATTAACAAGAATTATAATTGATCCACAAAATTCATTATCTTTTAAAAAAGAAAAAGATTTAGAATTTAAAGATACAGTTGTTACATTGTTGATAGACAACAGCGGGAGTATGCGGGGTCGTCCCATCACTATAGCGGCCATATGCGCGGATATACTTTCTAGAACTCTAGAAAGATGTTCTGTGAAAGTTGAAATATTGGGATTTACAACAAAAAATTGGAAAGGAGGAAAATCTAGAGAAGAATGGAATAAGAATAACAAACCAAAAAATCCAGGGAGGTTAAACGATTTAAGACATATAATTTATAAAAGTGCAGATTCCCATTGGAGGCAATCAAAAAAAAATTTAGGCCTTATGCTTAAAGAAGGATTATTAAAGGAAAATATTGATGGAGAAGCAATATCTTGGGCTTTTAACAGATTAAAAAAGAGAAAAGAAGAAAGAAAAATTTTAATGATTATATCAGATGGAGCACCAGTGGATGACTCTACACTTTCTGTTAATTCTGGAGATTTTTTAGAAAAACATCTTAAAAAAACAGTAAAATTTATTGAAAATAAAACTGATATAGAAATTTTAGCTATTGGAATTGGCCATGATGTTTCAAGATATTATAGTAAAGCTATAAAAATTACAGATGTACAAGAACTAGGAGATGTAATGATTAATCAATTAAGTGATTTATTTGAAAACAAAAAAAAACTTCATTAAATTAATTTTAAATCTTTATTTTTCCAAATTATTAATACTTCTGCTCCTCCCTTACCTTTAAGATTGTTAAAATTTATATCTGCGAAATTCTTTTCTAGAAGAGTTTTACCAATAAAAGTTCCAAGTCCTAAACCATATTTTGAAATATTTTCTTTATGAGTTGTTCTTATATAAGGCTCCCCTAATCTATGTTTATCTATCAAATCTTTAGGAAAACCTGGTCCATCATCTCTAATAGTTATACTTGTAATTTTATCATTACTATTAAGAGATATTTCTATTTTTTTTTTACTAAATTTATTGGCATTACCAATAAAATTTCTTAATCCATATATAATTTCTATAGATTTATTAATATTAATTGAATTTTTAAAATTTTCTGAATAAATAATAAATTCTTTTTTACTTATTTCTTGATACGATCTAACAATTTCATTTATATAGTCGTATAAAGAAAGATTGGTATTTAAAAAATTATCCTCAATATTTGGATTTAATGATAATTTTTTCAATATTTCTCTACATCTTAGACTTTGGCTAACTAATAAATCTAAATCTTTGCTAATTTTGTGATTATTTCCAAATTCTTTTTGAAGTTCTTTAACTGTTAATAAAATTGTAGAAAGAGGAGTTCCAAGTGAATGAGCTGACGCGGCTGCTTGTGCACCTAATGAAAGTAGTTCACTTTCTCTTCCCATTATTTCTTGTAATTTATCATATGCTTTTTTTCTAATTCTACTTTCTTCACCAAATTTAAAGCCAAAATATACTAAAAAAAAAAGACCTATTAATATTGATATAGGTATTGCATATAAATAGTAATCTGGGGCATGAAAGTGTAATTCACCAGGGTGGGGAAGTTCGTAAGAGAAGAATGTTAAAATTGTTAAAGTTATTGTAATAATAAAAACCAAAATAATTGAACTTAAAAAATGTAAATATTGTGAAGAAAATACAGCCGGTATTATAATTAAAAATATAAACGGGTTTGTTATCCCTCCAGTAAAGAAAAATAGAATTGATAATTGTAAAATATCGAATATTAAATAAATTGTTGAAGTAAGATTTTTTAATTGATTATCTTTAATTTTAAATTGTAAGTAAATATTACTTAAAATACTAATAAAAACTATTGAGATACAAATAAAATATTTAAATTCATAATTTAAATAAAACTGAACTATTAAAATTGCAATTAATTGACCTATATATGCTATCCATCTTAAATTTATATAAGTAGATTTATTTAATGAATATAAATTAGAAGCTTTGGTAAACTCCATTGCTAAATATCAAGATTTGAAACGTTAATAGCATTTTCTACAATAAAATCTTTTCTTAAAGAAACATCACTACCCATTAATGTATGAATTAAATCAAGATCTTTTTTTAAATCCTTTGAGTATTGAATTTTAAGTAAATTCCTAGTTTCTGGGTTGAGTGTTGTATTCCACAATTCTTCAGGATTCATCTCTCCTAATCCTTTAAATCTTTGTAAATTTATTTTTGATTTTTCTTCTTGTAATTTTTTTTCAAAATCTTTTGAACCTTTTTTAATCTTTTTCAATTCTTTTGAATTTTTCAAAATATAACTTTCTAATTCATTTTCATCTTTAATATAAATTCCTTTTGATCCTTTATTAATTTTAAATAATGGTGGTTGTGCTAAATAAATATGACCGCTTTCAATTAATTTATTAAATGGTTTGTTGTTAAATAGTGTTAAGAGTAAAGCTCTAATATGTGAGCCATCAACGTCAGCATCAGTCATAATAATAATTTTTTCATATCTCAGATCATTTAAATCTAAATCTTCACTTTTAGGATCTAATCCTAAAGCATTAATTAATGTGATAATTTCATTAGAAGAAATTAATTTTGCCAACGTTTTTGTTCTAATATCCTTTCCATTTCCATTTTTTTTTGATCCATTTTCTTGTGTATATGTATTTAGTATTTTACCTCTTAATGGTAAAACAGCTTGATTTTCTCTATTTCTACCTTGTTTAGCTGATCCTCCTGCTGAATCTCCTTCTACTATGAATAATTCAGTTCCTTCCTGTTTAGAAATTTGACAATCTGCTAATTTTCCAGGCAGTCCAGAAAGTTCTAGAGCTCCTTTTCTTCTTACACTTTCTCTTGCCTTCCTTGCAACATCTCTGGCTAGAGCAGCTTGTACAATTTTTCCTAAAATAATTTTTGCAATCGAAGGATTTTGATCAAACCAAACAGATAATTTTTCATTTACTAGGTTTTCTACAATATTTCTTACTTCTGAAGAAACTAATTTATCTTTTGTTTGAGACGAAAATTTTGGATCAGGTATTTTTATCGATAACACACATGTTAATCCTTCTTTAATATCATCTCCAGATATGGAAACTTTATTTTTTTTAAGTAGATTTTGCTCAGCAGCATATTTATTCACTACTCTAGTTAATGCGCTTCTAAATCCTAATAAATGAGTTCCGCCATCTTTTTGATATATATTATTCGTATAAGAATAGACATCTTCCGAATATCCAGCATTCCATTTTAAAGAACATTCTACATCTAAATTTTCTTTCTTTCCTTCAACAAATATAGGTTTTTTAAATAAGTCATTATTATTTTTATTTTTTAATTTTGTTCTATCTTTATCTAAAAAATCTACAAATTCTAAAATTCCACCTTCATATTTAAAATCAACATTTTTAGTTTTTTTTTGTGTTAAATCATTGATAGAAATTTTAATTCCTTTATTTAAGAATGCAAGCTCTCTCATTCTTTTTTGAATAATATTAAAACTAAATTTTGTTGAAGAAAATATTTTTTTTGATGGTAAAAATTTAATTTGCGTTCCACTATTTTTGGATTTGCCTATTACTTTTAAAGGTTTTACAGAATCTCCATTTTTAAATTCAATGAAATATTTATTTCCATCTCTTTCTACTGTTAATTCTAATTCTTCCGAAAGTGCATTTACTACAGAAACACCTACGCCATGCAAACCTCCTGAAACTTTATATGAATTATGATCAAATTTACCTCCAGCATGTAATTGTGTCATTATTACCTCTGCAGCTGATTTTTTTTCACCTTTATGAATATCAATAGGAATACCTCTTCCATCATCTTTTACAGTAATACTTCCATTTGAATTAATATTTACAATTATATTTTTACAGTAGCCCGCTAAAGCTTCATCAATGGAATTATCTACAACTTCGTAAACCATATGATGTAAACCAGTTCCATCATCTGTGTCTCCAATATACATTCCAGGTCTTTTACGAACAGCTTCAAGACCTTTTAATACTTTTATTGAGTCTGCCTGATAATTTGAATTTTTAGTCATATTTTCTATTTTCCGGAAAAATAAATTATAGCATCTTTTGAACAATTTTAAAAATCACTTTAAGGTCGTAGGTCAAATTTATGTTGATAATTAATAATTTTACGATGAATTTATTTTTTTTTTATACTTTTTAAATTTTTACAAAAGAAATGCTTTTTTAACCAATTTATAGAATAATTGGAGTAATTATAATAAATTTAAAAATAAGTTAAATTTTTCTTTAGCAATTCTTTTTTACCTTGAGCGATATTTTCTTTTGAATATTTTAATGGATTTTTAAAGCTTTTTTCTGGGTCTAAAATTTCAAAATTATGTTTTAAATCTCCCCTTATAAAAAAAGCATTTACACATGAAGATTCAATAGCTATGAGATGATAATCTTTTGAATTTGCTAAATCATTCAAAGCTAATAATGATGCACCAGAATATAAAGATCCTAACTTCCATACGAAATTTTCTAAATATGGAACAGAACATTTTAAATTATTTCCATACCAAAAATTATATTCTATACAAATTATTTTTGGTCTAAAATTTAATTCTTGAAATAAATAGTAATCTATACCATCAACATCGATTGATAAAAAATCAATTTCATCATTTTCTTTGAAATTTTCAGAAATTATAGAATTTATATTTTTTCTATTAATTAATTTATTTAACACTTTTAAATTTTTATTTGGGTAAATAAGTTTGAGTATTTTTTTTAATAAATAAACTTTTTCTTCAGATCCATCAATAAATATTCCTTTTTTTATTTTCTTTATAAAGTTAATTGAATTATTTTCAAAATAATCAAATCCTATTTCAATAGTATTTAAATTATTAATTTTTAGTTTCGAAAAAATAAAATCAATAATTCCATCTTCGTTATTTTGTGACGTTTTTTTATATTCATGTTTATTTATTTCATCTAAATTTATTGAATATTTTTTAAAAGATTTTTTTTTATTTTTTTTATGAATAAATTTAAAAAAAGCACCCAAAAATATTAATGATCTATACAAAGATAAATTTTTTTTTTTAATTTTTAATAAAACATTATTACGGAGTAATCTTATTTTTCTACTAATTCCTAATCCCATTTTATAAACTTTAATTTTTTTTATTTTTAATATTATTATAAGAGTAAATTAAAAATATAAAAATTATCTATTTTATTTTTTTGGCGGAGAGAGTGGGATTCGAACCCACGGTACCTGTGAGGGTACACACACTTTCCAAGCGTGCGCCTTAAACCACTCGGCCACCTCTCCAATAACCTTAGTTATCAATAAATACCCAAGGAGATGTTTTAAATTTTGCATATTTTTTGAACCAAAAGGACAAATATCTTTCAGCTAAATATGCATAAATTCTTTTTGTTTCATAACCTTTTAAATTTTTAAATCCAAAAATTTCTTCACATCTTTCTAGCCAAGGAAATAAAGTTGAAAACCATTTTTCAACAATTTCTGGTTTAGCAATAAACATTATGTGGGGATGATAAATATTGAATTTATTTACATATTTCTCAAATTCTTCTCTATCTTGTTTGTCTATTAATCTAATTGCTTTGCTTAAATTACCGTAACCATGATGCATATCAAAATGTATGTTAATTGTTTCCTTATCTTTCCCAAAAAGTAAATTTGGATTAGAAATTATATTTCGCCAACCACGTTTTATTAATTTCATTTTTTTTGCACCAGAAACATTTATTGGGTCACATAAAATCGAATTAAAATTTTCCCAACTTTTATCAACACTTTTCAGCAAGTGTTCATTAATATTTTGATAATTAATATTTATGTTTACAGAATCTTTATTAATCCAAAATCTTCTTTTCTGACAAAATCCAATCCATTCACAATCCTCAGAATTTAACAAATTCTTCCAATACCAATAATGGAATGTTAATTCAGAATAGTATTCTTCTTTATTAAAAATATTTATCTTTGATGAAGTATCAATATATTTCGAGTTAAAATTGTCCTTGCCAACTCCTGCAAGAATTAAATTTGTATTTTCTAATTTAACTAAAGGTTTGTCAGTAACACAAAATAATTTGATATTTTTATACGACATAAATTATTAAATAATTATATATGAATTCTAAAATTATGTTTTATACCTCTAAAAAATTTATTAAATGTTTTTTTTATAACAATTTTTAAAAATGAAGGCCAAGTTTGATTTCTTTCTAACATATTAAAACTATTTTTATTTGGATGAGTATGCTCATAAGCAATATAACTATAACCCAAGTAAACAAGTATATTTTTTTGATATATCGATAATTTTCCATTTAAATTTTCTCTTATACCTGAAATTAATTTTTGTTTTTTATAACTTTTTAATAAATTTGATTGTCCAATTAATTCATACTCAGAGAACATTGATCCATTATAATTTTTATGCACTGATACAATTGATTTAAAAATAATATCTGTTATCCATTCTCCTATATTTTTATTTTTCTTTTTAATTTTTGATAATCTTTTAATTAAGAATTTTATCTCTAAAGGTGTTATAGAAATAAATTGTGCTAATGATGAAATAAAATATTTTGGTTGATTATTTAATAAAATTTTATTTGTTTCATAATATGCTTTATGAAATTCAGATGTTGTTCCATAATTAATAGAATCATTTTTTTTAAAAAATAAAATTTTTTTTAAAATAATAGTATCTGCATCCCATATAATTATAGGTTTTTTTGTTATATTAGCAAAATTGATAATAAAGCTTAATTTTAAAACCTGCTGGTAATACCATTTTAGTCTATATTGAATTTCATTAAAATAATATTTCTTTTTTAAATGTTGATTTGCAATTTTTTTGAATTTTTTAAAAGTTATAATTGTGTCTTCATCTATTATCTTGCAATTACTATTTTTTATTTTTTTTTTAAAATAAAATTTTTCATTTTTAGGGCAAATTATATAATGAAAATTATTCCCATAAAATTTATTAAAATTAATCAGGTTTTCTTTTATAGTTCTTATATTTCCTGATAATGATACTTGGCAAATATTTAATTTTTTTTTCTGCACAAATATTTTTTAATTCAATTTAATCTTAATGTATATCTTTTAATATTTTGATAATAATATAACTTACAATAAATTATAATGACTAATAAAATATTAAAAAAAATTGCTGGGTTATTTAATTATAAATTAGTCGAAAAAAATTTAATTAAAAATAACAGGCTAGTTCATGCAAAATCTATTTTAAATTTAAAATTAGTTTTAAAAAAAATATTTGATAATCAAAAAATAAAATGTTTAATTCAAATAGGAGCTAATGATGGAAGTAGATTTGATGAACTAAATTTATTCATTAAAAAATACAAAATTAAAAGTGTTTTAGTAGAACCAATAAGTGAATATTTTGAGGATTTAAAAAGAAATTATAAAAATTACGAAAATGTATATTTTGAAAATTCAGCGATAACTGAAGAAGCAAAAGAAAAAGAAATTTTTTTAGTTAATAGTAAAAATTTAGGCAATTATGATGAACATATTAAAGGGATCAGTTCTTTTGATAAAAAGCATCTAATTAAGCATGGTGTTAAATCAAATCATATTTTAAAAAAAAAAATAAATTGTATATCAATTTTAGAATTACTAAAAAAATATGATATTTCAGACTTAGATATTCTTTTCATAGATGCAGAGGGCTATGATGGACATATTTTAATTGATTTTTTTAATAGTTCAGATCAAGAACCAATATTAATTTTTGAATATATACATATAGAAAATAAAATCTTAAAAGATTTAATTAATATAATTACAAAAAAAAATTATAATTATTTTGATATAAACGAAAATTTAATTTGTTTACCAAAAAAAATAGAAAATTTTCTATAAAATTAACCAATCTTTGTAAAAAGATTTATTATTTATTAAAAATTTAGGAAATGAGTTATCAAAATTAACTTTTATAAAACTATCATTTCTTCCAATAATATCTATTCCTTCATTAATTCTTTTTTTTATTTCTACAATATTTAAATATTTTTTATCAATTTTTTCTTTGAAGTGAATTGGATCGTCAGTTTCACATAAATTTTTATATTTATATAATAATGACTCAGGTTTTTTGAGATTACAAAAATGCCATCCTCCATTTTCAATTATATTATTAAGTCTAAATTTATCTAAACGCCAAAAAGGCCTTTTTTTAAATTTCAAATCTCTTAACCACTGTGGTGATATTAAATACTTTTTTAAACATATTCTACTTCCTAACCAATAGGGATTATTTTTACTTTGTAAATTAAATTTGTAATAAAAATGTTTTTGTTTAAATACCGCAAATCTCATTTCTTTTTTAAAATTTTTGAAAACTTCTGGATTTGGTATTTCATCTAAATCTGAAATTATAATTATATCCTGATCCTTAGAATTTAATAGACCCTTAAGTATAGAATTTCTTTGATGGTTTTCTCTTAAGTATGGATCTTTACCATCAGGTAAATCAGTAACCTTAATATATATTATTTTTTCCTTAAATTTTTTATATTTATTTATGTCAAATTTAAAATCCTTTGAATTATTTTGCCATGTTCTATTTCCCTCAACTATTACAAAATAATCAACATATTTATCTAAAATATTTAATCTAAGATTTAAAAGTAAATCTTCATCTAAATATGAAAAGCAATCATAAATCATTATTTTTCTTTGTTAATTTTTAAAACACCAATAAATGCTTCTTGCGGTATTTCAACTTTTCCAAATTGTTTAGATCTTGTTTTTCCTTTTTTCTGTTTATCTAATAATTTTCTTTTTCTATCTCTTGCTCCTCCACCATGGATTTTTGTCAAAACATCCTTTTTAAAACCTTTTATAGTTTCTCTTGCAATAATTTTACCTCCAATCGCTGCTTGTACTGGTATCATAAAATTATGTCTCGGAATTAAATCTTTAAGTTTTTCACAAACCTCTCTTCCAATAGATTGTGCAAAATTTTTGTGTACCATCATAGAGAGAGCGTCAACAGTTTCGGAATTTACAAGTATTCCAAGTTTTACCAAATCTCCTTCTCTATGTTCTATAATTTCATAATCAAAACTAGCATATCCGCTAGTCATAGATTTTAATCTATCATTAAAATCGAATACAACTTCATTTAAAGGCAGTTCATAGTTTAATATGGCTCGGTTTCCTGAATAAGATAAGTTAGTTTGTATACCTCTTTTATCTTGGCATAATTTAATGATAGAGCCTAGGTACATATCAGGGGTTATAATTGTAGATTTTATCCAAGGTTCCTCAATAAAATTAATATGAGTTGGGTCTGGTAAACTTGAAGGATTTTGTAATTCAATAATATTTCCTTTATTAAGATGAACTTTATAGACAACACCAGGAGTCGTGGTTAATAAGTTTATATCAAATTCTCTTTCCAATCTTTCAGTTATTATTTCTAAATGCAGTAATCCCAAAAAACCACATCTAAAACCTAAACCGAGTGCTGATGATGCTTCTGCTTCATATGAAAAACTTGAATCATTTAGTTGAAGTTTTGCCAAACCATCTTTAAGTTTTTGATATTCTGAACTATCGACAGGAAATAGACCACAAAATACAACTGGCTTACTAGGTTTAAACCCAGGTAAAGCTTCCTGTAAAGGTTTTTCTGTACTACAAATCGTGTCTCCAACTTTTGTGTCTGATAAGTTTTTTATTCCTGTAATAATGAACCCAATTTCACCAGATTTTAGTTGATCAATATCTTTTGGTTTTGGTGTAAATGTTCCAACTTTTTCAACTATGTATTCCTCGTCATTTGACATCATTTTAATTTTCATATTTTTTGTAATTTGCCCATCAATTACTCTTACCAATATGACAACTCCCAAATATGAATCATACCAACTATCTACTAATAAACATTTAAGATCTTTATTGTTGTGTCCCTTTGGAGGAGGTAGTTTTTCAACTATTTGCTCTAAAATTTCATCAATTCCTTCACCAGTTTTTCCTGAACAAGAAACTGCATTACTAGTATCAATTCCTATCACATCCTCTATTTGTTTTTTTGTTTTCTGAATATCTGAGGCTGGTAAATCAATTTTATTTAGAACTGGAATAATTTCATGATTAATCTCCAAAGCTTGATATACATTTGCTAATGTTTGAGCCTCAACTCCTTGCGTACTATCAACTATTAAAATTGAACCCTCGCATGCATATAAGGATCTACTTACTTCATAGCTAAAGTCTACATGGCCAGGAGTATCAATTATATTTAGAATATAATCTTTTCCATCTTTTGATTTAAATTGTAATTTAACAGTCTGGGCTTTAATTGTAATTCCTCTTTCTCTTTCAATATCCATTGAATCTAGAACTTGAGCTTTCATTTCCCTTTCAGTTAATCCTCCACATTTATGGATTATCCTATCGGCTATTGTTGATTTGCCGTGATCAATATGTGCAATTATTGCAAAATTTCTAATATTTTCAATTTCGCTCATTAAGATCTTAATTTAGCATTGGCTTTTTCCTCAACATTAGAAATAATTTTTTGAGAAATTTCATTTAAATCTTTTTCATTTAATATTTTAAAGTCTGACTGAATAGTAACTTTTAAAGCTATAGATTTTTTATTTGGTGGAATATTTTCTCCCTCATATACATCAAAAATTTTAACATTTTTAATTAATAATTTATCAACATTTAAAATAATCTCTAATAAATCCTGGGCTTGTAAATCCTTTTGGACTACAAAAGCAAAGTCTCTTTCTGATTTTTGATAATCTGAAAAAGTTATAGTTGGTTTATCTTTTTTATTTTCAATTTTATGCTGTACCAAATTTTCCAAGAAAATCTCAAATCCATAAGTATCTTTAATTATTTTTGGATGAATTTGGCCAAAATAAGCTAGCAATTTTTGATTATTCTTTGCCATTATTAGACCAGATCTACCAGGATGGTAGTAACTTGGCGTCTCAATACTTATTGTAGTTTCACTTTTATCTATACCCAGTTCAACTAAGGTTTGTACCACATCCTTTTTTATATCATAGATATTTAATTGATCTTCTTTTTTAACACCACAAATAACTGTTATTTGCTGACCTGGTTTTTTTCCAATAAATAAAGGTCCAATTTCAAATAAAGATTGATTTTCAAAACCTCTATCAATATTTTTTTTTAGAAAGAAAATTAAATTTGGATAAAGAGAATTTCTTAATACATTTAGATCAGAGCTTATTGGGTTAATAATTTTTACTTCTTGGATATTTTCTCTAAAGCTATTATTTTTCTTTTCATCTGCAAATGACCAGGTGATTGTTTCAAAATATCCTTTTGATGCAACAGATCTTTGAGCTAAATGAAAATGTTTTTGTAAAAAGTTTAAAGTTGGTTTTAATCTTTTTTTTTCGGGTTCAATTGATTTAATTTTATCAAATCCCTTGATTCTTATTATTTCTTCTACTAAATCAATTGGTCCAAATATATCTGGCCTCCAGGATGGGACTTCTACTCTAAGATTTTTTCCTTTTTTTTTTATTTTAAAACCTAAATCTCCTAAAATTTTAATTATTTCGTTATTATTAATTTTTATCCCAATAGTTTTAGATACAAGACCTGGATTAAAAAGTATTTTTTTAATCTCTTTTTTTTTTGTGGATTGGATATCTAATTTTGACACTTCTCCTCCACATATTTTTACTATCATTTCACAAGCTTTTTCTAATCCTATCTTTATAGAATCTGGGTCAATTCCCCTTTCAAATCTAAATTTCGCATCACTAATTAACTTTAATTTATTTGCAGTTTTTCTTGTAATTTCTGGATCAAAATAAGCGGACTCTAATAAAATATTTTTTGTATCAATCTCTGTTCCAGATCGCGTTCCACCTATGATACCTCCTAATCCTAAAACTCCTTCATTATCTGAAATAACGCACATGCCTTCTTCCAGATTATAATTTTTATTATCTAAAGCTTTAAAATTTTCTCCTTTTTTTGAATTTCTTACTATTATTTCTTTTTTTATTTTATCAGCATCGTATGCATGTAGTGGTCTATTTAGATCAAACATTACAAAATTTGTTACATCAACTACTGCAGAAATTGGTCTTAAACCTATTGAAAGAATTCTTTTTTTTAACCACTCTGGGCTTTCTTTATTTTTAATATTTTTGATAAGACAGCTTCCAAATATTGTACAAGCCTGATTTTTGTTTTTTTCAATCTTAACTTTTATTCTTTGTTTACCAATTTTTTTTATTTTAATTTTTTTATTATCAATTAATTTTCCATATCCAGTCACAGATAAATCCCTTGCTATACCCCTAATACCTAGACAATCTGGTCTATTTGGGGTTATAGATAATTCTATAACGTTTTCTGAATTATTATTAAAATAGCTTTTTCCTACACTAGATTTATATTTTTGACTCAATTCGACAATCCCATCACTCTCATTTGATAAATTGAGTTCTGACTCAGAGCAAAGCATTCCGTAAGAAGTTTCTCCTCTTATTTTTGAAACTTCAAGTTTCATTTTATTTTTTGGAATTGTTGATCCTGGAGGAGCGTAAATTGTAAGTAAATTATCTTTTGCATTTGGTCCACCACAAACAACTTTTACTAACTGTTTTTTTCCAATATCAACATGACATAACTTTAACCTATCAGCATTTGGGTGTTTTTCTGCTTTAATAATTTTTGCAACAATAAAGTCACTTAATTCATTTTTTAAAGGCTCAACATTTTCTACTTCTAAACCTATGCTATTCAATTTTTTAATGATTTGTGCTTCAGTTTTATTTGTTTTTAAATGATCTTTAAGCCAATCTTTTGTAAATTTCATTTGCTTAAACCTCTATAATTTGTTGGAACATCAAGAGGATCAAAACCGTAATAATTTAA